>JACVCA010000096.1 GCA_016742295.1 Alphaproteobacteria bacterium
ATCTCTTTACGTTGTTGATTCAATTGATCTAGCATCACAGCAATTTCTTGTACTTCAAGAGAGTTTTCACTACCCAAAAGTCGTGCACCCAAATCAGCTTGTCCTACCCTTCCGCCTGCATTGATGCGAGGTCCCAGAATAAAGCCAAGGTGATAAGCAGAGGGAGCCTCATAAATTCCTAAGATATCATAGAGCGCTCTTAATCCAAGATTGTGCCGTCGAGCCATGATTTTCAATCCTTGTGTAACATAGGCTCGATTAAGTCCTGTTAATGGCATCACGTCACAAACGGTGCCTAACGCTACAAGATCAAGAAGACTCAAAAGGTCTGGTTCAGCGCGGGTATTGTAGTACCCTTCAACTCTAAGAGCACGGTTTAAAGCTACAATCAACAAAAAGCATAAGCCCACTGCTGCCAAAGATTTAAAGGGATTGGTTTCATCTAAACGATTAGGATTAATGAGGGCTACAGCAGGCGGCAATTTTGGTTCAGCTGCATGATGATCAACAACAATAACATCAAGTCCTAAGTCAGCTGCAAACTGCAGAGGTTCATAGGAAGTGGTACCGCAATCAACCGTAATTACAATCGCAACTCCTTCCTGCTTTAGCTGTTCAAAGGCCTCACAATTAGGGCCATAACCTTCTTCAATTCGATCGGGAATATAGATACGCACCTTAATATTTAATTGTGCAAAAAAGCGTGCAAGCAAAGCTGAAGATGTTGCTCCATCAACATCATAATCTCCTAAAACGGCAATCTTTTCACAATTTTGAATTGCTTTGACCAAGCGAGCAGTTGCAAGGTGCATATCTTTAAAAGTACTCGGATCTGGCAAAACTTTCTTCAAAGATGGGCTTAAATAATCTTTGGCTTCAGAAACGCTAAACCCTCGGGCTGCCAATAAACGACAAAGAATTTCAGGAATATCCAAAGCTTGGGAGAGCGTAAGCCCTAACATATCGTCGTAAGCACGTAACTTCCAGCATTTACCTAAAACGGATTGCTTAACCTCTAAAAAAGGAGCCGTCATGCACTAACACCCGCTGTTTTGTAAGTGTCTACCATACTTCCCAAACCTTCTCGATAGGTCGGATACAAAAGGTTAATGTTTAATTCTTGTTTCATCTTACGGTTGGAAACGCGTTTATTTCCAGCATAAAATTCTTGAGCAATCGATGTTAATTGAGCTTCTTCAAATGGAATTAAAATAGGAGGTTCAAGCCCCAGCAAGTGGTAGGCATAGCTGATCACATCAGCAGAGGAGGCTGGTTCATCATCAGCAACGTTGTAAATTTCACCGGCTTGTGGACTAAAAATTGATGCTAACAAAGTTTGTGCAATATCGTTAACATGAATACGAGAGAATACCTGTTCCGGCTTATAGAGGCGCCGAGCTGTTCCTTTTTTAATTTGCTCAAAAACATTACGCTTAGGACCATAAATTCCACTTAACCGGAAGATATGAACAGGAACACTATAACGTTGCCATAACTTCAGCCAAGCCTCTTCGGACTGCAAACGTATCTGGCTACGTGCCTGGGTGGGTGCACAGTGGCTAACTTCCGTAACCCATTCTCCGTTGTGGTCACCGTAGACACCTGTGGTTGAAAGATAACCCAACCACTTAAGGTTTGACAGCCACTTAAATTCACGAAAATGGGTGTTTATAACCAGATCGCTCTCTTGATAGGGAGGAATTGAAACTAAAATATGGGAAAAGGACTTCAATATTGCCTGCTCTAAGGGCTGCTCATCATTGAAAATGAGAGATTGAATTCCTTGAGCTTTCAAGCTTTTAAAATTGGCTTCATCCCGAGTTGTTCCGGTGACCTTTCCCCCTTTATGCAAGATCAATCTGGCAAAATGTTGAGCAACATAACCACAACCAAAACACAGTAAATTCATAAGACTCAAAAATATTTTAAGGGAATGTTCTTATAATCTAACTGTGGAACTTAAGGAACTCAAGGCCATTTTTAAAATTTATTTGTAAAATGAGTTTAAGGCACAAAGCCGTTTGAAAGACAGAATTAAAGATGAGTTCTCATTTCTCTATATAGAACAATTTGAAACTTAATCTATACTAGTTCAGAAAAAACGAAGGTTTGGGATCAGAATTCCATACAGCTTGGCTCTCGCCTCAAGCAAGAAGCGCATTTTCTACACATGCAAATAAATTGAACACACACCTAAGGCAATACTTGTAAGGTTAGGATTCCCCGACCTAGGATAATTATGAATGGGTAGTATACCAAAGTTTTAATAGTTATTTGGTGAAAAGTGGTTTAAAAAAGAGATAAGAGTTTATTTAACTCTAGGGTCTTTTTTAGATCCTACGTCTCCCAGACGTAAAGCCTCCCTATTAAAATTGGCTAGTCATGGTTTTTATTAGTAACTAGCCAATTTTTTAAATTCTTTTATTAACGATAAGACTTTTTAAGCGTTTGACTTATATAATAACTTATTGTTTAACGATTAATTTTTTTGTTTGTTTCGTAAGGAAATTCTCGTCAGAAATTTCTTTATCAGCTTCTGTTTTACTTGGGCTAGCAATTAAGCTTTGGCTAGTTACACTTCCTAGTAAGATCAAGGCGTAGATAAATGTATGTTTCTTTTTCATTTTATTCTCCTTTTTATATAAAAATTATATAGAAAACACTAAAAAAAATAATCATGTTATATAAAGCAACTCTTTTTAAAAAAGTCAATGGTATGTGTATAAACTTATATTAATTATAGGTTTAAAGATTCTTCTAAATAATCCATCAAGGAGGTTACGCGTTTTGAATGGATCATTTTCTTAGAGTAAATATAATAAAATTCTATTGTTGGTCCTTTTAAATGAGGTAAGACTTCTACTAGATCTACTTTTTCAAAGGTTGGATGGTCATGTCCTAATTCTGTTATCCCTAATCCTAGTTTTACTAAATTTAATCTTCCATGAGAGGAATTAATTTGAATATAAGGTTTATGAGAAGCATTTGATTTAGCTATATCTTCTGAAAACCAAGTAAGAGGGCCATGAGGATTAGGTGAACCATCTCCATACGTAATTAGCTGATGATCTCTCAGGTCTTCAAGTTTATTTGGTACGCCAAATTCTTTTAGATACTCCTTACTCGCAAATAAGGTCATATGAAATGAAGTTAAATAACGTTGAATAAGATCGGGCCTATTAGGTTGATAAGGTAAAATGCCTACATCAAAATCATCAATATTATGGTTTTTATCCTCGCCTATGATACTAAGGTTAATCAAAGGATGTTTTTTTAAAAATCCAGGCAGAAAATAAACTAACCATGAATAAGATATACTGTGGGTGGTAGCTATTCTTAATTTTCCTTTAGCTTCTGCATCTTTACCCTGAATAACTTTCAATGCTAAATCAGCTTCTGCCTGCATTCTTATTACATGCTCATAAAGTAACTTTCCATCCTTTGTTAGAGAAACTCCTCTCGGCACTCTTTCAAAAAGTTTAGCTTTTAGCTGATGTTCAAGCATTTGAATAGTTCTACTCAATGCAGGTTGACTAATATTAACTACTTTAGATGCATGGGTGATACTCCCGGCCTTAGCTACCTCATAAAATACTCTAAGTTTATCCCATTCCATTAATAATTTTCCCTCTAATTATTATAAAAAAATGATTATTGATTATTAGATAGACACTGACGTATGGATTTCAATAAAAAAATTATGTCTTGATACGCATATGATAGTTAGACTTTTCTATATACTATTATATTCGCTATATTTTTTAGTAAAGTATGACGTGAATAAAAACGTTATCTGTGCCATGCCTGTAAGACAAGGGCCTATATCATTTAGTTAAACTCTCAGAGTATATCTCAGGCATGGCTAAAGGATATAAATGATGTACTATACATTTTACGTATTTTTTAGTTGTTCATCCAGATTTTGGGAAAATTTATACTTATCTACTTTTAATCATCGCCTGTCTTAAGCGCTGCTAAAAACGCGCTTTGAGGAATTTCAACGTTACCAATTTGGCGCATACGCTTTTTACCTTTCTTCTGCTTATCAAGCAATTTACGCTTACGAGAAACATCACCACCATAGCATTTGGCCAAAACGTCTTTACGCATTGCCGAGACGGTTTCACGCGCTACAACTTTTCCACCAATGGCCGCTTGAATTGCAATTTTAAACAACTGTCGAGGGATAAGATCTTTTAAACGTGTGCACAAGGCACGGCCGCGCTTTTCAGCATTAGAGCGGTGGACAATAATTGAAAGGGCATCAACAGGTTCACTATTAACCAAAATTGCAAGCTTGACCAAGTCATTTTCACGATATTCAGCCATTTGATAATCGAAGCTTGCATACCCGCGGCTCACTGATTTAAGGCGATCATAAAAATCAAAGACAATTTCATTGAGAGGCAATAAATACACTAACATCGCCCGCGTACCGACATATGTCAGCTCAACCTGTTCGCCTCTACGTTCTGTACACAAAGCCAAGATAGCCCCCAGATACTCATCAGGGACTAAGATTGTAGCACGTATCCAGGGTTCTTCAATGCGTGAAATTCGCGTAGGATCAGGCATGTCAACAGGATTATGTAAGTCAATACGAGTCTCATCTCTTAAATACATATGATAAACAACGCTTGGAGCCGTGGTTACCAAATCAAGATCAATTTCACGGACAAGCCGTTCTTGGATAATCTCGAGGTGTAAAAGCCCCAGAAAGCCGCAACGAAAGCCAAAACCCAGTGCAGCAGACGTTTCAGCCTCATAATGGAAGCTGGCATCATTCAGTTGTAATCGCTCAAGACTTTGGCGAAGACGTTCAAACTCTCCGGCATCCACGGGAAATAATCCACAAAACACGACGGGGTCGCTTGGCTTAAATCCAGGCAACGCCTCTGTGACAGGACGCCTTTCATCAATAATTGTGTCGCCAACTTTGCAGTCAGCAACATGTTTTATACTGGCGGTAATAAAACCCACTTCTCCTGGGCCCAATTGATCTACATTAATCCGTTTTGGAGTAAAGGTCCCTACTTGATCTACTTGATAAGTAGCACCTGTATTCATCATGCGGATTTTCATATTCTTAGTTAAAATTCCGTCTTTAATCCGCACAAGGATAATAACCCCCAGATAGGCATCATACCAACTATCAATCAGAAGCGCCTTGAGCGGCGCCTGTGCATCACCCGTAGGCGGTGGCAGGCGTGTCACCAATGCTTCTAAAACATCTTCAATCCCTAACCCTGTTTTGGCAGAAATTAAAATAGCATCGCTGGCATCAAGGCCGATAACTTCTTCAATCTGCTCTTTAACCCGATCAGGTTCTGCAGCAGGCAAATCAACTTTATTAAGAATAGGAATAATTTCATGATTATTATCCAACGCAAGGTAAACGTTGGCAAGCGTTTGTGCCTCAACGCCTTGACTTGCATCGACAACTAAGATTGACCCCTCACACGCAGCAAGAGAACGGCTTACTTCATAGGTAAAGTCAACATGCCCCGGCGTATCCATCAAATTCAGTTGGTAAGATTTGCCATCTTTGGCCTTATACATCAATCGTACAGTTTGCGCCTTAATGGTAATCCCGCGTTCCCGTTCAATATCCATACTATCCAAGATTTGCTCTTGCATATCACGCTTTTCAACTCCCCCTGCATATTCAATTAAACGATCTGCCAGGGTTGATTTACCATGATCA
>JACVCA010000097.1 GCA_016742295.1 Alphaproteobacteria bacterium
AGATATATCTGTTCCTATTTTATGTCAACTTGAGACAGGGAAAAGACAACCCTCCTTAAAAACATACTAAAAACTCGCAAAAATTCTTCAGGTGAGTATAGATGATCTTATCCAAGAGTAAGACAATAAAATTTACTTTGCGATCCCCCTCCCCTACTTGCCTTAAAAGGGTATTGTCAAATTAATTAAATTATGCCTATTAGATTAAAATAGCAGAAAATACAATAGTATTTTTGCCGTTACCTCAATCCTGCACTTAAAAGCTAGTTAACTTGATAATGTCCTCAGCAAGACAAATTTAACTTAGCAAAAAAACGATGGTAAATACTCTACCTTGAAAATGTAAAGATAATGAGTTTACTTAAACTCTTTAATCTCAGGGGGTTGGCAGGAACAACTTCCTCCTTTTAAGCCTTTCTTCCTTAAGCTTTTCACAACTGAAATTATTTCAAAAGCAGCTTTGTCTATATCTTCTTCGCGCGTAAATCGTCCGATACTCAGTCGGATAATAGCAGAGGGATGGTTGTTATCATGGGGAAGTGCTCGAATTACATAGGAGAGGTCGCTCCTATCAGAAGTACACGCTGATCCCCCTGAGACCGCAATACCTTTAAGGTTTGATAAAAGAGAATGGCTATCAACTCCTTTAAAGCTAAGGCTTAAGCTACCTGGCAATCTTTTGCTAAGGTCACCATTAATAACTACCTCAGTAAGATTTTTTTGTAAGAGATCTAGCAACTTGTTTCGTAAGTTAAGGAGACGCTGTGATTCGGATGAAAGCTCTTCCTGAGCAATTTTAGAAGCTTTTCCTAAGCCAACACACAAGGGTGTAGGTACGGTACCTGGCCTCAAGCCCTTTTCCTGTCCACCTCCATAGCTGATGGGAATTAGAGGAATGCCTTTCCTAATAAAAAGCGCTCCAACCCCTTTAGGGCCATAAATTTTATGGCCTGAGAGGCTTAAAAGATCAATTTGATCTTTTCTCACATTTAAAGCTATTTTACCAAAGGCCTGGGCTGCATCTGTATGAAACAGAGCCCCATATTCATGAGAAAGCTTAGCAATCTCTCTGATCGGTTGGAGCACCCCAATTTCATTGTTAGCCGCCATAACAGAGACGAGGGCAGTTTTAGGAGTGAGAGCTTTCTTTAGGTCCTCGATTTTTATGATCCCATTTTTCTGTACAGAAAGTAGGAGGATCTTAAACCCTTCTTTTTCAAGAGCCTTAAGAGGTTCTAAAACAGATTTATGTTCTATAATAACACTAATAATTTCAGATTTACCTTGTTCTTTTAAAGCTCGACTGGTTCCTAGAATTGCTAAATTGTTGGCCTCTGTTGCTCCAGAAGTGAAGATAATTTCTTGAGGCTCAGCATTTATAACTCTCGCAACTTCATTTCTTGCTTTCTCAATAGCTTTGTGAGCTCGAATTCCATAAATATGAGTTGTGGAATGGGGATTGCCACACTCTTTGGTAAAATAAGGAAGCATAGGTTCTAAAACCCTTGGATCCACAGGCGTAGAGGCTTGATAATCTAAATAAATGGGATCGGCATCCATCTTTGTAGAAAGAAGCACCGCACCTACAAAAATGTAGACTTTCAATTTGCTTTTCACAGCCAATTCTTTCTTACCCTAATTTACATTCAGAGTTTGCATCATTTGCTCTAAGTCTTAAGCTTGTTAAGATAATTTTTTTACCAACCTATAAGATATAATCTTCTTCAACTGTAATAAAATTTTCTACACTTGTTACGCCTGGAACAAGCCATGCCGCAGTTGCTGCCTCATCATGTTCTACCCAGGAAGGAACTGACCCTCGAAGAATAACCTTGCTATCGATTGCTTCAACAGAAATATGAGTGGCATCAATACGTGCATTTCTTTCAAATTCTTTCACAATTTTTGATTTCACATCACTGACATTAACTTTAGGCTTAACTTTTATTCTGTTAATTATACTTTTTACCCCCCAAAGATTACGAACTGCAGAGCTCGCTCTTTCTCTTTGATAATTTAAGGGTACTTCGCCTGTTAACGTTACAATTCCTTCTTCTACGACGACCTGTATATCTTTTTCTGGGACAAATACATGCCATTCTAATGCATTTCTTACTGCAGCAGCTATATCAGCATCTGTTCTTTCAGCGGTCTTATACAAGCTGACTTCCAATTCTTCAGCCACACCTTTAACGCCACGAATGTTTTTAACATCCTCTTCTACGATTGATTTTTCCGGATAAGTAAAAACCCTTCCCATTAGCGTCACGATTCCTTCCTTTACTGCAACGGTAACATTAGAATTATTAATACGAGGATCAAATTCTAGTTTCTCAGTCACATCTTTAAAAATCTCATTATCTGTACGCATGTCTCTCTCCTTCCTAATTATTGAGTTAAGATTTCAAGAAAATATGCATAAATAATGATTAAATCTAAAGTTGAATAAATTGCAAATTTCTACTTTAATATGTATCATATGATATAGTATTTATAATATTTAACTCTGAAATTTAAATACTGTGTGCTTATTTCTTGCTCACATAGCCAATAATATTACTTTTATAGTTACTTCTATAGGGCTTTGATGATATGGCCCTGCCTTTTGAATGGCTTCAAGATAAACAAAATGAAGTAGAATACTTAAATTCTAAACTTCCTGTGCAAAATCCCTGCCTGTAAATATGCTTTTAATGTATTGCAAGTACTCTTGGAAGTTCAGGAGAAGCTACCTCAACTACATCTACAAAGTATTGGCACACTCCTAAAGTAGTCGGCGTATTTCTGGTCTTAGTTATATTTACGACTGAAAAAGGTTGAACAGGGGGTGGTGAGGCAAGAGTCCAAGTATCATGCACGCCTGTTTGATATATAGCATTCGCTTCGTTTGTAGTTAAGTCGAGGCAAATTGTATGATCTAGTACTCCTTGCGCATAGTCTGCAGCTGTAGTAGCGAATGTTGAGGTAGGAGTTAAAAGAGTCAGATAAAATGCAAGAGAATATCTTATCTTTAAAGAGTAAAGCATCATTAATATCCTTTCAGTTATAAAAGTTACGAGATTTATTATTGTTGATGATACAATTTTAATTAAGTCCTGTATTATTTTCTAATAGGGAAATATGCTTTTATCCTAGCTAATAAATGTAAACAAACTCTTAATTACTCTCCCGAACTTCTCCCTTCCCTTCCTTGAAGGCTTTTGGGCTGACAGCTGAGGAGAAATTAATAAAAAAGCTTTTGTTTGTGATCTTTCTTGTATAATAAATCCAAATGAGTTTGAAAAAAGTTAAAACGTTCAGAACACCTGTGTCGAAAAGCGGGAGAAGTCCAAAAATATAAACTTAAAATAAAGAGATTGGATGATGATATTTACACTTAAAAGCTCAGATTTTATTCAAAATGGTATTATTCCTAAAAGATTCAGCTGTGATGGGGAAGATTTATCCCCTCACTTAGAATGGACAGGCATTCCTCAAAACACAGTGGCCTTTGTCCTCATTATGGATGATCCTGATGCTCTTATGGGTACATGGGATCACTGGTTATTATTTAATATTCCTTCAACTATCACTAAGCTAGAGGCTGGCATAAAGCAGCTCCCTGAAGGAACAAAGGTAGGTAGGAATAGTTGGCAGAGAAACGACTATGGAGGACCATGCCCACCTGACCGTGAACATCGCTATTTCTTTAAACTTTATGCCCTTGATACCTTACTTGAGCTCCCCTATGGAGCAACCAAAAAAGAAATTGAAGCCGCAATGCAATCCCATATTATCTTTCAAGCAACCCTTATAGGGCGTTATAATCGACCTCAAAATAGAAAAGCTTAAAAAGCGTGGTTTCTTGCTGCTTCTTATATCCCCGATATTGACCGTTTTTCAAAGAAACCCCCCTTCCCTTACTTCGTTATGCTTTAAACATAGAGATACTTCGCCTAAGAATGGAATAAGGTTATTTTAAAATATAACTTTAAGTAACATTTTGATTTTAAGTAACATATACTAATTAAATCTCATCTTCAAGTTAAGTGCCTTATTTTTTAGAGGGAATCTATTATTTCCATAAGCTGAATTTTTAGGTTAGCTTTTTGTTGCTCATTTAGTTTTTCTATAGGTTTTTTTTGAATTTTGAATGAACCGTTGTTAAGTGAAATGCGAAGCACAGAAGTGGTGAGTTTTTCAAAAGTATTTTCATCTATATTAGATATTCCTAAAATCTTATGCATTTTTTCAAGTGACTCAGACTTTACAAGACTTCGCAAAATCTGCCTGTTTCTAATATTATCATTTAATAATTTATTAATAATAACTTCCGGCAAGGTTGTTAAGGCCATGTTTTCAGAAATTGAGGTATGAGAAATTCCCAACCTTTTCGCTAAAACTCGTTGACTTCCTTCCCCAATTGTAGGTAAAAGCGACTTATAAGCGTTTCCTAATTCGATTGGATGTAAATCAGCTCTTTGAATATTTTCTACAAGAGCTATTTCTTCAGCTTTCTCACGATCCTTGATAATTATACATGGAACTTTTTCTAATCCTGCAACTTTGGCTGCACGGTAACGTCGCTCTCCACTAATAATTTCATAAGTACCATTATTGCTCGCGCTTGAAATAATAGTTAAAGGTTGTCTGACACCATAATCTTTAATAGTTTGAGCAAGAGAAGTTATTTCCTCATCATCAAAAACAACTCTTACCTGCTTTGAGTAAGGCACAAGTTTCTCGAGGGAAAAATAATAAAATTCACCCACATCCTGATCCATGCCAATGCTTGAGCGACTTGCATTTACTGAAGAAGGTTCTGTAAGTTTTTTTAACTCAGAAGAAAGTGGTTTATATTTTACTTTAGCCATTTATATATCCATTATTTAACTAATCAACTTTGTGAAAAGGATTTCTTAATGCTTTACATCTTTTTTATGGGTTGTAAGTTTCAATATGTGATGAAGAAGCTCAATGATGTCTTCTAAAGCATTAGAATTAACCTTAGAAAAGAAAGCTAGCGGTATAGCCATTTTAGCAGAAGTATTAATTTCTTCACTCTTACGTACCGCGAAATCTGGCTTCATTAAATCAGCATAAAATTCTCTTAAAGCTGTCATTGCTTCCGCAGAACTTGACATCCTATCTTCATATTTATTAGGGATAATTAAAAGTTCGGAAGGTTCAATTTTCATAAATTTATAAAATTTACGTATGTCTTCTAGAAGAAGTTTTAAACCGTTTAGGCTGTAAGGTTGAGTTTCACACACAACACTAATAAGATCCGAACATGTAATGACATTTCGGTTTAAATTGCTTATTGTAGGATTGGTATCAAAAATTATGAAGTCATATTTTTCTCTAACAGGCTCCAACACTATTTTAACTCTTTCCTCCCGTCTTGGCATCATATTCAATGCCATCTCGATTCTCGTTAATGAAAGATTTGAAGGTAAACAGTCAAGTCCTGAGAATATAGGTTTTATAACATCTTGAATTGCTATTTGATCTTCAATAGCATCATAAAGAGTAAAATAACTATCTGAATTATTAAACCCAAAAGAAGTAGATAGATGGCCTTGAGGGTCAGTATCTACTGCCAATACATTATAGCCCATCATAGCTAAATGAGTGGATATTTGATAACACATACTTGTTTTTCCAACCCCCCCTTTAAAATTATAAAAAGAAATTGTAGGGTGAGTAATAGTGTAG
>JACVCA010000098.1 GCA_016742295.1 Alphaproteobacteria bacterium
CCTCTAATAGCGGCCGAAGCCTTTCCCCCTCAGGGCGTATGCGGTATTAGCTATAGTTTCCCATAGTTATTCCCCACTACTAGGTAGATTCCCACGCGTTACTCACCCGTCTGCCACTAAGTATCCCAGCCGAAGCCAGGTACTTCGTTCGACTTGCATGTGTTAAGCATGCCGCCAGCGTTCGTTCTGAGCCAGGATCAAACTCTCAAGTTTGATTGAGCTACAATTAAGTAGACTCATAATCCTGACCGAATTAAAGCGTTGTACGTTTAATGACTCAAAGATTCATTAATTGATGCGCTCTATTTCGGTCGTATTTTATTACTACGACCGCCGTCTGCGCATCCCTTCCATACTCTTTACAATTTCAAAGATCGCCGCGCTAACCCAGCCATTTTAACGTTCCTGTGGTCAAATGCGGTAGTTGTGGTTATATAAGCTCATATCTTAGGTGTCAACGCATTTTTATGAAAAATTTTACTTTTTTTCAGGACTATTGGTTACTCCTTTTAAAGAGCCAATTTTATAAGCGAAAGTAAGATGGGCTTACAAGGACTTGCGTAAGCATAGTCATATTGTTAACTAATTATACCTTTCAAACCCTCATTTTGCAAGTGAGAGCCTTATATATTATTTGGCTTTCCATGAAAGTTAGTTTTAAACTTAAGACATCCATTGCAGCTTTTCATTTCTTCTTATGATTTGTATCTTGCTGTTTTCACGAGGCCCTCAACTTGTCGAGATTTGTTGCGAGAATATATGATCCTTCCTCATTTTAGGTATAATGGTAGCGTGAAATGACCAAGTTATTGAAAATGGTCAGAGCTTCTTTAAGCTTTTCTCTGTAGTGATCTACACAAAACTCAGCTATACTTTTGTATATTGTATCTATCAGGAATATGTTCAAATTTTGAGGTTAATCCATGGAGCTAAACAAGGGTCATAACTCTTCAAGGGCCATGTCAGAATAGATACATGACAGTAAATTTTTAACCTTTTTTACAAGAGTTATTACTTATAAAATGCCTAATCTAGTTAAATTTATAGCAAGCTTAGTTGTAATCATATGTTTTTTAAAAGATGCCCTGGCATCTGATCGTTTAACAATTCATGAAGTAGATGAAGTACTTAACACATATGTGAAAGGGTGGTGTCCTGAAGAATCAAATTTTTTACCTGAACTAACTTTAGCTCGTTTGAAGGTTAAAAGTGATGATACGATAAGTATCCTAAATTTTATTTATAAATGCAAGGCAGATTACATCAAAAGAAATGCTGCTACCTCAGAAAAAGCAGAGTACGATTTTTTTCACTCCAAAGAAGTTTTTAAAGCTTATTTAGAAGATGGATGGTTTCCTGTGACTGTTTGGAAGGATGTCTCATTTTATTATCATGCTGAAGGAGCTGAATATTTTCTTCACCATGAAGATTATGACGCTGCTGAGCAACATTTCATTCATGCTAACTCTTTCTTTCCCGAAAGAACACGGCCTATATTATCTAGTTTTATAGCTAAAGAATTACATAACCTTGAAACAAAAAAGCCATACCCCCATATAACTCCTGCACATTTTTCTAAAGCGATTTCTCTTTATCAAAAAGTAAGAAAGATACAAGAATTTGATTACGATAATATAGATAATATTGCATTAGCATTTTTGAATTATCAAGCAGGTCATTACAAAGAAGCAATCCAATTAGGTGAAGAGGCTTTAAAGCACCCCTGGCCCTCTGAGCACGACCCTTGTTATCGATTAAGAACTGAGCCCCTCTTACTTCAAAGTTTGATAGCATCCGCTCATTATGAGTGTGGGCATCTGGATATGGCAAAGAGGCTCTGGCAGCACGGTAATCAGCAAGCAATGCTAGCGCAGGACTTACTTCATCTGGCCACAATTTGTGCAATTAAAAGGGAGTGGAAGAATTCTCATAAATACTTCATAGCCATGGTTAAGCAAGTTAATGAAAATGATAAGCTATATTTTCAACCTCATGAAGTACTTAGCTTAATTGAAACATTAATTATGGTGAAATCAAGCAGGAAAGATGTTGAGCAATTCATAGAAATCTTTATGAACAATTATCCCTCTATAAGTAACGATGTAGAGTGCTTAAGAGATAAAATTCGTACTCAAAATCGAGAGGAAGTAAAAATACTTTTAAGTAAAGCAATTTCTACGGACCTCTTTATGAAAGTAAGAGAAATGTTTTCTCAATTTGATCAAAGTTATAAAGAGTTGTGGGTACGTGCCTCTAAACTTAACAATGCCCAAGCAAGCAAGATATTAAAGAAAATAGATTATTTGGCAGAAGAATTATCTGTAATTAACGCACAATTTGAGGACCTATATAAACAGAATAATCGTATGGCTGATATTAAACTAGCAACCTCTCTTTTCGAGCGCTATAACCAAATGAGCGATCAGTTTTTACTTGAAAGCAAATCTTTGATAAAGCTGATGGGTAGTTTAAAACGGTCTAATAAAAAATCTGCAATAGAAAGACAAGTTGATCTTTTTACACAGCCATTACCTCTTCAAGAAAAAAATCTTAAAGCCGAGATTATTAAAGAACACAAACAGAGGCTAAAAACAATTGAACAAAAAAATCAACTCACAGAATTGAAGCAAGAACAAAGAAAGCAAAAAAGAAAGGAACTTCAAGAATCTTATCAAGAAGGACCTTCTACTTCAACAAACTCAGCCAGCCCTACTTTGGTAGAAACAAGCTATATAAAATCCTTCAAAAATGATTCAGATAAAACTATTTGGGAAACCAAAAATTCACATCCATACCCCTCTACTGTAATACTCTTACTTGATGCTCTTAATAAATCTCCAAGTATGTTTCATTTAAGAAGAAATCTTACGTCTGGCTCTTCTCTTGAACGTTTAAAGGGAAATCGTAATGGGCAATTGAGCTTAAGGGTCAATGATCAGTGGCGCCTTTGTTTCACTTGGCATATTGGAGTTGGGGCTTACAATGTTGAAATTGTTGATTATCACTAAAAGCTTAAGAAAACCGGCGGTGCCACGTTAAGTATGAAGGTTTATGTTATAGTTTCATTTATAGAATATATTAGAGCGTATAAGTGTACAAATGCTATCGTTTTCCTTCCTTTCTCATTCAGTCAGTTGTATTCTTTTATCGGTAATGTCAAATTATCAGTTAAAATGAGTAAAATTTAATTACTTCCTCTTTATCTTAGGAAATGACACAGTCTCCAGGAACTGGCTTTTTCTCTTCCTTCTCGGGTAACTTCACTCCTTCATAGCTTCCTGGTGCTCTTCTTGTCGGATTAAAATTATTTTGGGAACTTTGCAGAGCATCAGTACTACCTGAAGAACTTTGGTCAGATGATCCTATACATTGAATTGCAGAATCCGAATCTATACCTTTATAACTTTCTGATGGTATGACTTTAACGGTAGGAAGGCTGTGATTTGCAGCTTGTTCGGCTTGTTTACGCGTTTTAAAATATATTGTTTTATTTTGATAGTCTTTAAGGTACTCACCATTATTATAGCGTACACAATACCCTTCTATTTGAAATTTTTCTCCTGAAAATATTTTGAAACCTGTATTGGAATTGCTTGAAGATTTTGTAGATACTGACCTTTGTTTTTTTAAAGAACTAGGAGCGACTTCTCTTTTAGAGGTAATTTTTGTAGCTTCCCGATTTGGACGTTTCCCATAAGTTGAGCTTGCCTGTGTTCCTTCTAAAGGTGGATATTCCTTTTCCTTTAAATTTATCTCTTCCAATGATTTTCCAAGCGGTGTAAGTGAAAATGCTTTAATCAAATTCTGGCCAATATTACCCCTTACAGCGACTGACATTTCAAAATTGTTGGCTATATGAAAAGTTTCACTAACAGCTGACAACCAATTGAAAGAACTTTCACAAATAACATCTTGATCAGCAATAAGGGTTTTGGCATGAAGGTTAGGGTGCGTAATATAAGAGAAATTGGAAGCCATACTTTTAAGTCTATTAAGAGATGTAAAAATCTCTCTTTGTTCATGAGGAATTTTGTCACAAGGAGAAGGAAGAGTAATCAAGGTAAGTGAAACTCCTTTCCTTCTAAGATTTTGAAGTAATTTAGGGGTAAAGGTTTCTTGAAGTTTAGCAAGTCTTATGAAAGGTGATAGCAAAAGAACGCGCTCTTGAGCATTTTCAAATACGTCGTTTAAAAACAACCCATGAGCTTCTGAGGTTCTGAGAGTGTAAAGAAATTGTTTAGGAGCAAATTGATAAGCTCCTGTTGAAAACGCATCCGTATCGCTTAAAAATTTCTCGATACCCTTGTCATTTTCATATTTTTGACTTTGATAAAAGCGAATTCCCTGCCAAACATCTTTAATAAGGCCTGAGGCTAATAACCCTGATGCCACTATCGTACCGTTTACTGAGCCTTCTCTCGAATCTGATAGCCAATTATAAGATCCAATAGCGACAGTTTCTTTGTCTTTTAAAACGCATTTTGCATGAATGGTAATATCTTCAAATCTTGCGCAACTAGATTCTATATGGCGTAAAATAGCATATTCCTTAGGAGGATATAAAAGACGATTTTCATAATAAATATACACTTTAACCCCACGCGCAGCAGCCTCCATTATAGCATCTCCAATGCCTTCATCTGTGAGCCGTTGAAGAGAGACGCTATAACTAGAGATCATAACAGTTTCTTGAGCAGAATTGAGGGTATCGATAAGAAATGTGGTGTGATCTTGATCAGAGCTAAGCCTTCTTGCATATAAGGGAGTAGAGTCTATTTCTGATGCATCTCTGCGCCATGAGGAAGAAGAATGTACCCAATCTACGGTATTAGGTATTAAAACAAGTAAAATTAGTAATCTATAAACAAGGAATGATAGTTTTTTCATTGGTTTTCCCCCTCTTTATTTTCACAATAAAAAAAGTATATTTATTGCCGTAGAGTAACTATAAAAGGAATAATTTATAAACACAACCATATTAAAGGCCCTAGGGGTTTGTTGCAACTTTGAGATGAAAGTGTAAGCTTAGAGGTATAAATAACATTGGTAGTTAGTTATGAAACTTTAAAACTTTCGTTATCGCCAGTTTTTACCTACTATTATTCTCTAATGCAGGCGTTGGTACCTGTATTATCCTCTGAGCTACCGTAATTTAGAAGGAATGATGAGCGAGCGAGGCATTGAGGTTGATCATACCACTCTTTATCACTGGGTGCAGAAATATGCTCCTGAGCTTGAGAAAAGAATTAGAGGATATGCACGTACCTTTTGTACATCATGGCACCTTGATGAAACCTACCTTAAGATAAAAGGACAATCGAAATACCTCTATCGTGGAATAGATAAGCATGGGAGATACGGGTCATTACGAGGCCCTTAAGATGATCTTTAACCCTCAGAAAATTAGCTATGATCAATTGCTGGATGTCTATTGGTAGAGTATTAATCCCTTTGATGAAAAAGGGCAATTTGGAGATAAAGTTCCCTCTTACCTATCAGCAACTTTTTATCATGATAAAGTTCAAAAAGTAAAAGCATAATTCTCTAAAAAAAATATTAAACATATTTTAGAACGATCAGTTGTTTTAAAAATTATTGAAGTATCAGTTTTTTATCCGGCTTAAGAACATCATCAGCAATATTATAAGAAAAACCCAGTCCGGTATAAGGCTTATAATTACGAGCGTA
>JACVCA010000099.1 GCA_016742295.1 Alphaproteobacteria bacterium
GTAAACCCAGCCCATAAGCATCTGCTTTCACCACTGCGCCGCACTGTGCGCTTGTGAGGTGGTCCTTTAAAAAATGATAATTGTGGCTCACTGCTGTAAGATCAATTTCAAGCACAGCCCCAATATGATTAGGAACACCTGAAAGGGTAGGATAAAGCCCCTCAGTGAGGTCAATTTTTTTAACGGTGGGCATAGGGAAGTCTTTTATCCTCCACTAAGTCAGAAAATTTTGTCAACGATGCTTCATAGAATAATTTAATGTTGCCAACTGGGCCATGCCGTTGTTTAGCGACAATAACATCTGCAAGGTTTGAGATCTGTCCCATTTTCTCGCGCCATTCGGCATGTTTATCGGTTCCCTCAGGGGGCTCGCGGCGAGATTCATAGTATTCTTCGCGAAATACAAACATCACCACATCCGCATCCTGCTCAATTGAGCCTGACTCTCGTAAATCTGCAAGCTGAGGTTTTTTGTCATCGCGTTGCTCAACAGCTCGTGATAACTGAGATAAAGCAATCACCGGCACATCAAGTTCTTTGGCGAGTGCCTTGAGGCCGCGGGTGATTTCCGATACTTCCTGTACACGTCCATCAGATGAATTCCGTCCTCCGGGTCCTTGCAGCAATTGTAAATAATCAATGACAATCAGCCCCAAACCTTTTTGCCTTTTGAGTCTGCGGGCCCGTGTTCGCAACGCAGAAATTGTCAAGGCAGGAGTATCATCAATGTAAAGAGGGATGGTACTTAAACGCCGACTCACCTCAACAAATTTTGGAAAATCTTGATCGCGAAGTTCTCCACGACGGATTTTATCAGAAGAAACTCCCGACTCTTGCGCCAAAAGCCTTGCTGCTAACTGTTCAGAAGACATTTCAAGTGAAAAAAATGCAACATATGCGCCATCTCCATCTTTATCCTTCAAGGCTGCTTCAGCGGCATTAAAAGCAATGTTAGTGGCAAGGGCAGTTTTTCCCATCGAAGGTCGACCTGCAAGGATAATGAGATCAGAAGGATGTAAGCCGCCTAACATTTTATCTACATCTTTTAATCCAGAGGTTACACCTACAACGTGGCTGTCTCTACGGTAAGCAACTTCGGCTGATTGAATGGCTTTAGTTAGCGCTGTATCAAAAGTTATAAAGCCTTGATTGATTTCTCCAGTCGTTGCAAGCTCAAAGAGCTTTTGTTCAGCTGTTTCCATTTGATCGAATGCATTGCTTTCGAGAGAAAAAACATAGGCTTCGTTAACCACATCTTCGCCCAGGCAGATTAATTGCCGTCTTAAATATAGATCGCGGATGGTGTTTGCGTAATCTTTAATGTTAATAATACTTACGACAGAAGCAGCGAGCTGAACTAAGTATTGTGATCCTCCTACCTCTTGCAGAGATTCCTCTTGGGCAAAAAAATCTTTAAGGGTTATGGGGTCAGCGATTTGACCGCGGTCAATAAGACGGCCAATGGCTTGATAGATTCGACCATGTACAGCATCTGCAAAGTACTCAGGCTTTAAGGTCTCAGCAATAGCTTCATAACTATTATTATTGTGCAATAAAGCGCCAAGTAGAGCCTGCTCAGCTTCATAATTATGAGTTGGGGAACGGGGAGGAGCTCCCGCAGTTGCCATTTCTGTAGGTGCAAGCGCTACGATATTATTTGCAGGAGATGGTATAACTATAGACATACAATCCTCTCTTAACCCTTCACCGAACTTAGCATACGTTATCATAAATGTTGAAGTACATTTGCAAGACACTAGCATAGTTGAGAGCATAAAATAACAGGATTTTTTTTAAAAGTTATCACAAAGGTGAATTAAAAAAATTTGCAATTCTCAAAGGAAATTAGGCAAGATAAATTTTGCCTTTAAACATGTAAAATACAGCTTCTAGGGGAAATTTATAGAAACATAATAAAGATAAATTAAAGAGGTAGGAAATCTTCACTCTAAGGGTCTTTGAGATATTTTATCTCTAAAACTGAAAGCCTCCCGCTAAACTTAGGCCAAATTAAAACTTGGTCTTTTTTTATTGAAGCTCACTACCTCTTATAAAGAAGACTATCATAACATTGTTGATTCTTTCAAGCAATTAATTCTTTAAATATATGAAAGCAGGTTGTTTAGACTGCACGCATTCTATGGAAAATCTAAAATTAAGAAAATTAACTTAGGATTTCAAGGCAGTTTGCTTGATCGCCTTCCAAGATTAATTATTATTTATCTTTTAAAAGAGTTTTTTATGTTAACAAGAAAATATTAAATAATTCAATTTTACGGGTCTTGAAAAAAGAATATACTTAAAGAAAAATTAAAAATAGAGGTTAGAGATGCCCTTTAGCTTGCATGGACTATCATTTTTTTTACCCATACTTCTTGGCCTAGGAATCGTGTTTGCTTGGCTTCCTAAGTGGCGCAGGGGGAGTCTATGTTTTTTTATTATTGTCGTTGCAATTTCCTATTATCTTAGTTTGATAAAATTGTCGGGCATTTGGGCCATTTTAGGAGGGGCAGCACTGATTTACACTTATTATGTTTATGCCTTTCATCCCTTTATCAAGGTATTGCTAGGTATCGCCATCACTGTACTTGCTATGCTCATGTATATGCATAATATGCCAGGATTTCATAATATTTTGATATTTAATAATATTAATTTTGCAACTGACTCAGTACCGTATAAATTCTATCTTAATCTTGACAAGCTCAGCATGGGTTTCCTCTTTCTTCTTGTCGTTCCTTTATGCCGAACTTCGAAAGAATGGCGGCAAAGCTTTTTAGCGGCTTTTGTGCCTCTTGGGCTTGCAGTGGGTATTTTATTAATCTTAAGTCTTGGTTTTCATTATATTCGATTTGATCCTAAAATTCCTGCCCTAACCCTATCCTGGTGTGTTTTAAATTTACTTTTTGTGGTCGTGATTGAAGAGGCTTTCTTTCGTGGCTTTCTTCAGCATCAACTTGCGCTTGCTTTTAAAAAAATTCCCCAAGGGCTACCGCTTGCCATTTTAATTTCAGCAATTTTATTTGGTGTAACTCATTTCCCTGGGGGCCTAAAGGCAATTGCAGCAATTTTATCTAGTAAAATCTCTTATCAAAACGAGAGCTTGTTTGCAGGACTTGCGGTTGTAGCGGGTTGCATTTACGGTTATGCTTATGCCCGTTTTCCACGCTTGGAATCAGCTATTTTTACTCATTTTGGATTAAAGTTGATTCATTTTTTATTCTTTAGCTATCCTGCTTTAGGGCTTTAGAAGAGGTGATACTTAAGACCTAAATAGGAGTAGCCGGTTCTATTGCAAATTTAAGCCAAGAGTACCATTTAGCTGAGAGGGTAAGGATCTTTTTTTTTGCGCAGCTTAGAATATATATATGAAATATGAGAAGGATAAAATAGATCTGATCATAAATACTCTCTGCAAAGAAGCATGATTGCCTTTTTACTACCCTATTTATAGCTTCTAGAGCTTAAATGTCCTAAATCCTATATGCCTTATCCTTCTCTTTATTCTCCTAGGGTCAGTTATATTGTTAAGATAGGGGTTCATAGGAGGTTAACAATGGTTTTAAGAAGCTTCTCTTGCTTTAAGGTTTCTCTAGTGGGTCTATAAGAAGGGTGCTTATCAAGAGTGCTTCCTTTTTGGCTAATACGTGTGCGAAGGAGGTTAATCTCTTGCCTCAGCGTGCTTGGCTTATCTTGCTCATACTGCTCTTTTAATCCATATGAGCCTACTAGAATTACTTTCTGAGCTTTTAAAATGTTATCTAAGTGGCGGTAGACATCGGTACCTGCTCCTGGTCTACCTGACCATTGATCAAATAACACCTTTTCGATAGGTATACCGCTATAGTGTAAATCCTCAGCTAAAGTTAATACACGCATCTTATGCTGCTCATCATCAGGCCAATAAGAAATAAAGATAGTAGGTGCTTTTTGCTGAAGTTTTTCTCTTATTTATGTAAGGTGTCTTCGGAAGATCTTATTGCTAGCCTTGAGTAATGCTTCTTCTTGGCTGATATGTATATTAATGGTCGAGGAGTTAAAAGAAGAAACTGAAGGGGCAGTAGAAGAAGAGCTTTCCCTTGTTTGTGGATAAGAAGAAGAGGAAGAAGGATTCTGTGAGGTATTATGTGTAGATAAACCTGAACTCTTAGGTGTCTTTTGTAGAGGAGCTTGAAGAACTGAAGAATCAACAGATATATTTGAGAACCTAGCTTGATACTCTTCTTCCCTTAGTAAAGGAGGAAGGGCTTCTTTCGCTAAAGCAGTTGAGCTTGAGCTTCCTTGATCAGAAGCTTGCCTTTGGGCAAGATAATCAAGCACTTCTTCTCGATAAACTTCAGGAATACCATCAAGAAAATTTTGTGCTTCTTTTTGATTTAACTTATAAAGCTTATCCGCATATCCCTTGATGATCTCCTCTCTTGTAGTATGTAATAAAGGAGACTGTACTGCTCGCCCGTTGTAAGAAGATCTTTGTTTTTTGCTTTCCTGTGAACGTGAAGATGAGCCTTGAACACTCTTACGGTTAGAGGAACTGGCCTCCGCACTCTCTCCTTCCATCATTGCCCAAGAAGGTGAAATCTGACCATACAAGATAGCCACAGCCGTTATAAATGCTGTAACTCTCTGCCCTAAGGTTTCGCTTATCTCAAATGAATAAGAAGTCTGCTTCATTAGAGTTTTCTTCCTTGCTTAATTTCGATTATTATAGCAAATATAGCTTAACTTTAACTACCTATTTTCTCTTCTTTTGAATGTTAGTTACCTCTCAAATACTGGTAGGGTGTCTCACGGCGGTTCTGTTGCAAATTTAAGCCAAGAGTACATTTTAGCTAGTGTCTTAAACCCTAGCAAAGGCCTTGCCCTTCTCTTTATTCTCCTATGGTCTGATTCTATTATGTTGTTAAGATACGGGTTTTGTCGGTGTTCACTAGTAAGCTGAATTAATAATCGGAAGCTGGACAAGTTTTTTATCTTAAAGCCCTCGACTTGACAAAATCAGAACTTCTTTGCTCTAGGGTGTTGCATAAGACCTTCACACGTAAGATATAATTCATAAAGGGGAAAATTGATATTTAAGTGGATTTTTCGAATTAAAATACTAAATATAAATATTGCTTTAAATTTACTCAAACCGGACTGGCTATTAAATGTTAAAGATATTAAGTAAAATAGTTTTTGCGGTTCAAGGTCCTTATGCTCATAGAGTGTTTGCCTGTTTACTTATGTGTGCTTTTCTTTTTTTGTGGAAGCAGGACAGGCAGATCCCTCATCTTTCAGATCTATATATTATAGGGCCTACAAATTATCGTGAAGTAGTTAATGCTCATACCTTAGAAATAAAAGGTCAAAATATTCCTATTGCAGTCATTGATAGCGGTTTCCAACGTAATCATCCTGCTTATCGCTCTAATGTAGATATATTTTCTCATCAGGTTGATTACCCCGGGGATCATGGCAGTAGTGTTGTAAGCATTATCGCCCAAATAGCTCCCAAGTGTGAAATTTACTTTTTTAATAATTCAGATCCTTTAACAGCCTTGGAGCGGGCTTTGCTTAGCCCTGCACGCATTATTAATATCTCATGGAGCTGTAACTATGAAACCATTCGGTTTGTCTTGCTCAGACTTGCAAAA
>JACVCA010000100.1 GCA_016742295.1 Alphaproteobacteria bacterium
CTCTAGAGCTTGGTGCATACTATGGGTCACCATTAATACAGTCAGGCCGCGTTCTCTTACGATCTTTTGGGTAAGCTCAATCACAAAATGTGCAGTTTTAGGATCAAGGGCAGCTGTATGCTCGTCCAGCACAAGGATCTTCATTGGGCTCATGACCGCCATCAACAGGCTTATTGTTTGACGTTGTCCTCCAGAAAGAAGCCCAATTGGATCTTTGAGACGATCTTCAAGCCCCATTTTAAGCATTGCAATATAAGTACGAAATTCTTCTCGAATTCTTGTATCGAGAGCCTTTGAAAGATTGCGGACCTGTCCCCGTCTATATGCAAGAGCGAGATTTTCCTCGATGGATAAGTCAGAACAGGTCCCAACCATGGGGTCTTGAAATACACGCGCAACCACACTGGCTCTTCGAGCAGTCGACCATTTAGTGATATTGACACCATCAACATCGAGAGTTCCTGATTGTAGGTTAATATCCCCTGTTAACGCATTTAAAAGTGTTGATTTACCTGCGCCATTACTGCCAATTACAGTTACAAATTCACCTTCAGCAATGCGCAAGGTTATGCCACAAAGTGCATGACTTTCCATAGGCGTGCCAGGGTTAAAACAAACTTTTATATTATTAAAGGAAATCATGAAACACTCCGTTTTTTAACAAGCAGACTAAAAAGGGGTTTACGCCCATAACTGAACATCAAAGCCAGTGCAACAATTGCTGCAGTGACCAAGTTGACGTCTGAAGTTTGAAGGCCTAAGAAATCGGAGTTGAGAGCTAAAGCCATCACCAAGCGGTGTACAATAGCTCCTATTGTACACGCGATAAGGGAGAAAAACACAGAGCGAGTTTGCCAACAAGCTTCACCAATTAACACTGCAGCTAAACCAATTACGATCGTTCCTTGGCCCATATTTATATCCGCAAACCCTTGGTTTTGAGCATATAAGGCCCCTGCAAGGGCGATAATGCTATTGCTTAAAGCAATACCTGATAGCACGATCAGAGGGGTTCGAACACCATGAGCAATTGCCATACGTGGATTTTTTCCTGTTGCTCGCATTGCCAGGCCAATTTCAGAGCTTAAGAAACGATAAAGCAGAGTAATCACTGAAACGATAATTAATCCTGCGAGCGCAATTCCTCCAGGTGTACGGGAAAGAAGTCTCTCAAAAGGTGTGAAAACCGTCTCTTGATTTAAAAATGCAATATTAGGTCGTCCCATTACGCGAAGATTAATTGAGTAAAGGGCAGTCATAGTTAGGATACTGGCTAAAAGGTGTAAGATTTTCCACCTTACATTCAGCCAAGCTGTTACAAGTCCTGCAAGCGATCCTGCAAGCATGGCTATAAACGTTGCAAGCCAAGGGTTTAAACCCTCGATAATTAAAATAGCGGCAACAGCTGCCCCTAAAGGAAAACTTCCATCGACGGTAAGATCTGGAAAATCTAGAACCCGAAAAGAAAGATAGACTCCTATCCCAATTAACCCGAATATTAATCCCATTTCGATAGCACCAAAAAATTGAACACTATTCACCGTGCTTCTCCTTCACCTATTACATACTGAGCTTTATTTCCATTATTAGGGGGGATACGAATACCTAATTTTTCGGTAGAGGCAAGATTTAAAAAGCGAGTTCTTTTGAGAGGAATCCTAATAGGGGTCTCATTTACTTTTACATCTTTTTGATCCATCGTTTGCTTCCGGCCATAGTAAATAATGCCAACTGGGCCAAGTGTCCCATGATAAACTGATTGGCTATCCCTGATCCCAGGACCAATGACATTAAGCGCAGGATGTTCAACAAGTTGAGTGATAGCAACTACAGCTGGGATCTTGATTGGGGCTGTAGTACATGGGCCTGCCTGGATAAGATAATATCCAATAATGCTACTACAAATGGCTACAACACCATATTTTAGCAGAAAGATAAATGATCTAGGAAAATTAAAATTTAGGGTTAAGGGCGTGGGTTGAGATGTCCCTAATACATATGAAGCTTTTAAGGCTGGTGAGAGTACATTATTCCTGAGTGGTGACTTGTCGTAAATTTTCATGACACTTTAATCCTGTAATGGTCGACTGAGATGTACCTTTGTGGAGAGCTAGATAACTTTGAAGCCAATACCTGTAATTAAAGTATGTAAATCCTTGAAGCATTTTCTTTTCTCCAGTTGAATGAAGCTAATTTCCTGTGCTTTATAAGCACCCTACAATACATGAACATAGGAGATTTCATGAAAAAATTCAAGAATATTATCAAAAAAATAAAGGTTTATTATGAATAGATGTCAAGGTGATACCTTCAAGATATAATAAATATAGCCCGTGTGAAATACGCGTATGAATCAATCAACTTACAGATGCTCAATCTTAAAACTATTTTCCTGCGATCAATTTTGTTTTGAGGAGAATGTAAGGATGGGCGCTTATATCCGAAGAGTCTTGATCATTTGCATCCCGGCTTTTTTTACCCCCCATTTTAACGGGTGACACGCTTGGCTTTTTTAACCAAAGACTCTGCAAGTAAAATACCTAATTTATCAGCAGATTTAAGGTTAAGATAAATGTCCGTTGTTGCAGGAGAAGTAACTCTCATATTTCCAGGCTTTTCGCCTTTAAATAGTCTTATAACCATTTCGGCGGTTTTCCGTCCGGTTTCATAATGACTAAAGCCCACAGAAGCCACTGCTCCTTGAGTGACTGAGTGGCTATCACTTGAAAACACCGGAACATTATGCTCATAACTTAAGGAGACCACTTGCTCCATCGCAGCAAGGACTGTGTTATCAAGGGGAACATAGATGGCATCAACTTCCTTTACGGCTTTTTGAAAAGCCAAAGGGACCTCAGGAACTTTTGAGGCTGAGATCTTGATCACTCTAAAGCCCATCTCTCTAGATAGATCATCAACCTGTTGGGCAATCTTAGCAGGTGTAGTTTCACCAGGATTATAAAGCACACCTAAGATTTCTAAATTTGGCATAATTTCTTTAATAAGGGCCAATTGACTACTAATAGGTGGAGCATCTGTAGTACCTGTAACGTTGCCACCAGGGTGCATCATATCTGTTACGACATTTGCATGAATTGGATCTGTCACTGCTGAAAAAATAATCGGGGTTTCCGTACTTCGCGCAGCTGATATCACGGCTTGAGTACTGGGTGTTGTAATTGGGATAATGACATCTGGGCGCATACCTATAAACTTTTGCGCAATCTGTATGCTGGTTGCAATGCTGCCTTGTGCATTTTCAAAGACCAAAGTGATATTTTTTCCATCAATGTAACCGGCTGCTGCAAGCCCATCCTTGACGCCTTGTGTTACAGCATCAGCTGAGGGGTGGGCTATAATTTGGGTGATTGCTACAACTTTTTTAGCTTCTTGCTGATCGCAACCTGAGGATAAAAGTAAGTAACAGAAGATTCCTGCAAAAGAACAAATCGGTTTTAATAAGCTGATCGAAGAAGTGTAAAGTTTAAAGGATGGAGAGTGTAAAAGGAATTGATTTAACGAGTGAATATTGTGCTTTAATAATTGAATAATATTTTTAACACTGCGGCTCAAACTTGTAACTTGAATAAACATAACAGGGCTCCATCCGGATAAATCGATTAAATACTTGCACAGATCTTAAAATATTTAATATGCTTTTAAGTCGCTCTGTAAGCAGTAGCAGTAAATTCATCTTTATCTCCAATGCTTTTTAAAATTAATTCTTAAAGAAACCTAAAGGCTGTCTTTCTTAAGATATGTAAATTTTATTGGGCGCTGTCAAGAATTTTAAAAGACTGAAACGCCCATGTAGCATTGTTGTTAAATTGGAGTCATGCATAAGAAGCTCCCATGCTCATTAGCCGCTCTATCTTCTGGTTGAGGTATGAGAGTAAAGCACCCTTATCTCCTGCGTCACGCGAGTTATTCGTCTGTACTGCCAAGAGTTTTAAAAAATAGTATCAATTCAATAGAGGACCTTAAGTATGTTAAAGCTATCCTAGCAAGCAGTGAAGTTACTGCTTTCCTGAGCTATTATCTCTTTTTTCTTCACATTTTTTTTCGTATGTTTGCCTATCAGCTTCACTTTTAAACCGTGCAGTTTTCATTAACATTAGGCAGTCTTGATACTCATCCTGTTTAGCTGGGTTTTCTTTTGGTAAATTAAGTGTTGTCTTTTCATTAGAAGCCTGTTCACCTTCCTTAGGCTGATTAAAACTTTGAGGGTTTTCTTTTAAAGCGTCTGGATGGCTGCCCATTGCTTGATCATGCGTAAATATTACATATGAAGTTAGGATAAAGAAAATGATGTTTTGTAAAATTTTTTTCATTAGAGCCCTCTCTAGCAGAAATTAATAAGGAAGATTTGTATTCCTATAATTTTATATTCTCTCTTACAAAAGATAATATTTAGTTAACCTTAGGAATCTATTAATGGCTGGGTATTATTTCAATCCTATTTTACCTTGTATAACAGTATCTAGCTTTTCTATTCTCTAGAAAGTGTCTCTGCCATCTTCTTGCCGATGTCTGCTGGTGAATCAACAATGACTACGCCTGCCTCTCGCAATACCTTGATCTTGCTTGCAGCGTCGCCTTCACCCCCAGCAATAATTGCTCCTGCATGTCCCATGCGTCGCCCGGGGGGTGCTGTTACACCTGCAATAAAGGCTACAATTGGCTTTTTCACCAAGGATTTTTTCAAGAATTCTGCAGCTTCCTCTTCTCCAGTACCTCCAATTTCTCCGATCAAGACAATGCCTTCAGTTTCAGGGTCTGCAAGAAAGAGTTCAAGGCAATCAATAAAAGTCATCCCCTGGATTGGATCTCCTCCAATGCCAATGCAGGTTGATTGGCCTAGCCCTGCTTTGGTGGTTTGATCAACAGCTTCGTAGGTGAGGGTTCCGGAACGGGAGATAATCCCGATATTGCCAGGTTTATGGATAAATCCTGGCATGATGCCGATCTTGCAGGCATCAGGTGTAATAATACCTGGACAATTAGGACCAATAAGCCGGGTTGAAGATTGGTCTAAAATTCGTCTGACCTTAATCATATCTTGAACAGGGATTCCTTCTGTAATACAGACGACAAGAGGCAATTCCGCATCAATTGCCTCTATGATTGCCTCAGCTGCAAAGGGTGGGGGGACATAAATGACAGAAGCATTTGCCCGTGTTTTTTTCACCGCTTCGTCTACAGTGTTGAAAACAGGTAATCCAAGATGCGTCATCCCTCCTTTACCTGGTGTGACTCCTCCCACCATGTTAGTGCCATAAGCAAGGGCTTGTTCAGAATGAAATGTCCCCTGATTGCCGGTGAAACCTTGACAAATCACATGGGTATCATTATTGACAAGTATTGCCATTTTTAAGATACTCCTTGAGCTGCTTTTACAGCTTTAGAGGCTGCTTCACCCAAGTTATCGGCAGATACGATCGGTAATTGTGAATTGGTTAGAATTTGCTTACCTTGTTCAACGTTCGTCCCCGCAAGGCGCACAATCAGCGGTACTTTAATACCTACTTCTTTAGCTGCAGCTACAATTCCTTCAGCAATGATATCGCACTTCATAATTCCCCCAAAAA
>JACVCA010000101.1 GCA_016742295.1 Alphaproteobacteria bacterium
GGGGAAGCGGGGAACCTGGAGTGCAAGCGGGAAAAGGCGGTCACAGCCCGGGACAACCGGGTAAGAGGAAAGGTAGTAGCCCCCTCCATTGGGGCAAGAACCCAATGACACAACCCAGCGGGGTTCTGCCATTTGGTCATAAACTTTCCGCAGAGCAGGGGCCATCTTATTGGTAAGTGTACCAGCTACAATCATCACATCGGCTTGCCGAGGGCTTGGTCTGAAAAGCATACCAAAGCGGTCCATGTCATACCGGCTGGCCGCAGCTTGCATCATCTCAACCGCACAGCAAGCAAGCCCAAATGTCATAGGCCATAGGGAATTTGATTGTGCCCAGGCAAAAAGCTTGTCAGTTTGGGTAACAAGAAAACCTTTGGTATTAAATTCGTCATGTAATGCCTGTAGGCTTGGATCTTGAGGAGATTTAGCAGAATTTATTCCCATTCCAACGCCCCTTTCTTCCACTCATAAATAAATCCAATTGTTAAGATTGCGAGAAAACCAAGCATCGAGAAAAACCCAAATAATCCAATCCCTTTTAAAGAAAGGGCCCATGGAAATAGAAAAGCAATTTCAAGGTCAAAGATAATTAGTAAGATAGCAACCAGATAAAAGCGCACATCAAATTTCATGCGGGCATTGGAAAATGCTTCAAAACCACATTCATAGGGTGATAGTTTTTCAGGGTCAGGCTTACGCGTTTCAAGAAGCCGCGATAAAATCATAATGAAACCGGAAAGAGCAATCGTCATACCAAAAAAGATTAGGATTGGTAGGTAATCTTTCAGTAAATAGTCCACATAAGCCTCCCGGATTTTTTAAATCAAACTTAGTCATAGCATTTTTTAGGCCCTCAGAGTAGCCCCTGATCACCAAATGATACATCTTTTTTTGAGAGGTTTATGACAAAATTAACTATACAATTTGCTTTATCTTTAGCTTTTAGGGACGCCCCCCCCTTTTAGTGCAAGAAGGCTAAATTAGGTATCTAATTAAAAAAACGAAATTATAAAACTAATTAAAATTTATAATTTAAAGGTATTTCTTTCAAATATGCCTTAATTAATTTTTTGATATTACTTAAGATTTTTTAGCATTTTTCTTCACAAGATTTTTCATTTCATCAACATATTGATTAAAGCGGTTGTTTGTCAAATTAACTACCTTGCTTTGAGATTGATTTAAAATCCCAGAAATTGCGTGGTTATGAGAAACAGCTTTTTCAACATTTGCTTTTAAGGATTTTGATTGAAGTTCAAGCTTTTCTTGTAGGTTATTTCCAGAAGCCATTAAATGACGCATAAGGCCTGTAAGATCTTCCATTGTTTGGCGAGCATATTGACTTTGTGCCTGGGTTAATTCCTTGAGGGTTTCAGCGGCGGCCTTTTGGGCAGCTTCAATGGTCTGCATATTTTTACGATGGCTTTCAAGCAATGTGTTAACTTCAAGTCCGGGATTTTTAAAATCCTGAAAGAACTTAAAAGCATCAGCCCCAAAGGGTGTGTGAAAATTAAAATTGCTAGAGTTATCTTTCGTAGCCATGTGTCTTACCTCTTTTTAATCATTCCCAGCTCATATCAAATGATTGGTAAAAATTTTATTTACAAGTTCATCCTAAATTAAAAATATAAAAATTTAGTTAACGTTTTGTAATATAAATTTAGAAAAATCCGGGAATTTGACTCAGTTTTGCGAGTCCTTTATCAAGATAGGCCATCGTAGGCGCCATATCAGGTGTATCATCTTTTAGCCAAGCTAAAACAGTTGTGCCATAAAAAATGGCAAATATTTTAAGACGAATCTTTCCTAAAAGCTCGGTAGTGTCAACATCCGCTGCTTCAAGCAACCAGGTCAAAATATTGAGGCTTTGCGGCAAGGTTTGGCTGACCAAAGCAACATCTTTCCATCCTTGGTAGGTGAGCTCACTGATGAGAGGTTTATAATTACTCAAGACATCAAAGCGTGTCATAATGATTGAAAACAATCGATTTCTTGGAAGTTCATTGGGTTCAAAGTGTTCAAGCTGAGCAAGCGTTTGTTGATCAATATATTGAAAAAAGGCCTTTAAAAGGCATAGTTTCGTGGGAAAGAAATGCTGAAGTTCTGCGGGGCTTATTTTCAAGTGCCTTATGATATCATTTAAATGGAGATCCTTCCATCCGTACTTCTTTATTAAATCTAAGGTGGCTTGTAGGAGAGCTGTTTGATCTGAGAAAGTGTAAGCTTGAGTCATCATTGTCATTTGAGGTGATTTTGTGAAAGTTCTTGAGAGCGTAGAGCCACTCTTGCTAAACAATCAACTAGGAAATAAAAATAAGCAGGCCTACCCCCTAAGTTTTTATGCAAATTAATTTCAGTAAATTGCCCCAAGCTTTGGATAGATGCTTCCCTAGAAGCCATAACAATAATAGGCTCAAACGGAATGGAGCAAGTAGCCCCTCCTTTCAAAAAGGCTGACCCTATAACGCCTGCACTAACAAGCATAATTTTCAAGTGAGCTATTTTCATGCTTCCCCTTCTGTGTCAAGCATGGCTGAGGTTATAGCTTCGCTTGGGTTTTTACCGCCCCATATTGAAAATTGAAAGGCAGGAAAGAAACGTTCACATTCGCCGATGGCAATCTGGATGATTTCTTCCACCAGATTATGCCATTCGCTTTCAGAAGTACCTGCTAATAATGTATAACGATAAGTAGGCATTCCTTCATCACTAAGATCAAAGTGCCCTATCCATAATTGCTCATTGATACGTGCTAGTAGTTCATAAATGGAGAGTTTAGCGCTTTTTGAAATACGCATCTGGAAAGAAGCACTAATACCAAGCGTATGCATATCTCCAATCCACATAAAAGCGAGTTTATAATCACACCAGCTGCCGGGATAATCAAGAATGATTTCGTCTTGGGCAAGACGCTCATAGCTCCAGCCGTGATCGTCAGCTAAGTCTTCTAGAAAATCAATAAGATTTGAGGGGATTAAATATTCTGTGGTGACAGCTTTTATCATCGGCTCTCCTTCCACTTAAAGTCATAAATGTTACACTTTTTTGTTATCGGCTTTTTTAATCTTTTCTTCAAGGGTAGAAATGCGCTCTTCTAAATTTTCACTTTTCAACCGTGCATTTTGAGCGACATCAGCAAAAACCTCAAATTCCTGACGCGTTACCAAATGCATTTTTGTGGCATAGCGCTCAGCATGCCTCAAGACAGACTGGGCAAGATCTGTTTTAAGGCCTTTCCCAATCCCTATAATTCCTGTAAAGAGTTTAGAGAAATCATCAAATAAACGGTTTGTTGTTTGCATGGTATCGTCCTTATTTTCTGTGTTTGCCCTTGATCCTATATAATTATAAAGAATTTTTGATTTATTATATACTAAAATAGTACAAAAGTTTCCAATGTTTGTTGCCGACAAATCGGAAGTAAAACTTGTGACAAGTGAGTGAGGAAATATGGGGTTGCTTGCTCGGTGCCTTGTTTGGCCACCTCTTGACAGATAGGGGGGACTTAAAAGATGATGCTTCACATGTATGCAATTTTGTTCCCTAACTTAAATCCTGTCGCCCTTTCTTTAGGTTCTTTAGAGATAAGGTGGTATGGCATTGCGTATGTGGTGGGAATTCTTTTAGGCTGGGCTTATAGTAAGTATTTGGTTAGGCGTTTTTCTTCCTCGATCCAATTGAAAGATATTGATGACTTTATTGTTTGGGCCACCTTAGGGATCGTTGCAGGCGGTCGTTTGGGGTATGCATTATTTTATAAACCCTGGGAATATCTCTCAAGTCCGCTTAAATTGCTGTATTTGTGGCAACCTGGGATGTCCTTTCATGGTGGGCTCTTAGGTGTGATCATTGTGGTTGTGTGGTTTTGCCACCACCGTAAACTTCCCATCCTAGTTTTTGGCGATATTATTGCAAGTGCTGCACCCATTGGCCTCTTTTTTGGGCGTATTGCAAATTTTATTAATTCCGAACTTTATGGCCGTGTGACAGATGTTCCGTGGGCCGTCATCTTCCCCAATGGTGGGCCATACCCGCGTCATCCTAGCCAGCTTTACGAAGCTGTTCTTGAGGGAGCTTTATTATTCTTACTGCTGTCAGGGATTGAGCATTTTACCAAACGACGTCAAACCAATCCGGGGTTCTTATTTGCAGTTTTTCTACTAGGTTATGCGGCAGCACGAATTATTGTTGAGACAGTTCGCCAGCCCGATCATCATCTTGGCTATTTTGTGGGCGGGTCGACTTGGGGGCAGCTTTTATCAATACCCATTGTCGTTGGGGGATTGACCTTATTATATTTTTCTATTCTAGGTCGAAGAAATAACAAGTAATTTCACGATATGGATAACCCATTAGATACTTATTTGCGTCATCAAATTGCTGTGAATGGGGGTCTATCTATTGCAGACTATATGCAAGCCTGTCTTGTTCACCCGGTCTATGGTTACTATATGAAAGGCAATCCAATTGGTTTGAAAGGCGATTTTGTTACTGCACCTGAAATCAGTCAAATGTTTGGTGAATTAATTGGGGTGTGGTACCGAGATCTTTGGAACCAGATGGGGCAACCCGCTAGTCCCCATTTAATTGAATTAGGGCCGGGCCGCGGAACATTAATGCAAGACCTCTTAAGATCTTTCCCTGAAGTTCTTGATATCCATATGATTGAGATTAGCCCTGCTTTACAGTTTGAGCAGCAACGTAAATTACATGGTCATTCTATCAAGTGGCATACGACTGTTGATCAGGCTTTGAATATGTGTAACAAAGGTCCGGTTTTCATTATTGCTAATGAATTTTTTGATGCTTTGCCTATTCGCCAGTTTCAATACTTAAACTATCAATGGTATGAACGCTTGATTAATATTGAGCCCCAGACTGATGAATTATGTTTTTCTTTGAAATCATCTGAGCCCCCCATAAACCTTTTGCAGGCGAGTGAAGGTGACATTATCGAAGTATCCCCTTTGAGTCATGAAATTATTCGCAAAATAGCCGACAAGATTTGCAAGTCAAACGGTGCAGGCTTGATTATTGATTACGGTTATCGGACCCCAACACTGACAAGTACACTACAAGCTGTCCGGGAACATTCGTATCATAATTTCCTCGAAGATCCTGGACTTGCTGATCTCACGGCTCACGTCAACTTTGCTGCATTAATTAAAGAAGCGACACAAATCGGTGCAAAGGTCTATGGACCGGCGTTCCAAGGAGCTTTTCTAATGGATTTAGGCATTGAGATACGTGCCAAAATGCTGCAATGTAATCTTTCAAATTCTCAAGGCTCAGCAATTAAAACAGCACTTGAGCGGCTTCTAAATCCTGATCAAATGGGAACGCTTTTTAAAGTTCTAGCTATTACAGGCCCTTCAGTGCCAGATCCCTGTGGATTTACCACATCTGGATATGTATCATGTTCACCTCTCAAAAACTAAGAGGTATCATACACGGTTTTTTTTCACGCCAAGGTGGTGTCAGTCAAGATCACTTTGCATCGCTGAATTTCGCAGTTAATAAAGGAGATGAGATTACCAATGTGGTTCAAAACCGTAATATTGCGCTTGAAAGACTGGGACTTTCTC
>JACVCA010000102.1 GCA_016742295.1 Alphaproteobacteria bacterium
TATTTTTTCCATAAAAAATTGCAAGGTTTTGAGCATTGTCCTACTCTTTTCTTGCAATCATTCTAGCAAAATATAACCTTAAAACATAGAGCCTACCTATATCCTTCCCCCTTTTTAACGGAAAACTCTATAATCATATTAAGCATCAGTCATGCATCCGGCCATTTTTATTTTTGAATAAAATTCTCTTAAGCATCAGAGAACTCTCTTATTTATAAATAGTTAATTTTCAAGCCTTCCCCTTGTTCCTTCGATAACAGAAGTTCCAGAGTAATCGCCAAAGCTTTCTGAATTTGGAGCGCGTGAATGCTGCTTATTGAAAATTAAGCGTAATTCTCCCTTTTTAGCCTCAAAACTAATTGGAATGAGCAATTTATATAATTTTTGATCGTTAGCATATAAGTCATGTATAAACTGATCAAATACATTATATGCTTTATTACCTGTCGTTTCATTATCACCTGAGCTCATTTTTAAAAGTAAACGGGATTGTGGTTTTGGTACTCTGAGTTTTATTTCTTGTTTTAACCGAGATACAGCATCTTCAATATCTACATTTCCTAATTCGAGCTTCTTAATCTTTAAGAATTTAATATTATACTCTTCTCCTCCCTCTAAGGGCTGAAATATCTTTATGATAGGTTTAAGCATATCATCATTTATCCATTTTTTGGAAAAAGCTTTATAAAGTCTACCTTTTTGTCCATTAGCGTGATCATGAGTTCCTCTACCTGTAACCAATGTTACATCTTCTTGAAAATTCTCATAAGCACGTAAAATAAAACTTATAGTTTCCTCACGCCCTTGTTCAGCTGATCTTCCTTCATATCTCTTAGTATGCTTATCTTGCTTTCCACGAAGGTCTAAAATTTGCCTATTACTATTTCGCAAACAAAGGTAAAGCACGTTATTCTCTGCATCAAAGATATTTCTGCCCTTAACAAACGCTATATCCTTGTAACTTACTTTACTAAAAAAACTGCCAGCAAGCTGATCTGCTCTTATATCAGCTGCTTTGTTTAATTCAATCCCAATAATATGAAATAGATTTGTATCTTTCGGTAACTTAGTTTCTAGAAATTGTATAATTTCATCTAAATTTTCTTCTTCACTTGCGCTTTCTAGCTTAAGAAGACTTATTTTTATAGAGTTATCAAATTTAAAATGATGTGAAAGACCCCCTCTTCTGACCAATTCATAGACTAAAGGCCAATTAACTTTTTCTTTATCTTCTTTAGATACTTTGTATACAAACTCGTGCTCTACCTGTCTGCGATATTTAGCATCACATGAAAGAGAAAGCATAATACTCCAATCAGATTCTTCATGATCAGGGGAGATAGGCCCCTTATTAATGGTACTCCAGCTAAAAGATGCAGGAAGATTTTCAACCAACTTATGAAAGGCTTTTAAAAAAGCAGGTATGTCTTTATGATTCAAATGTACTGATGCTGAAAGAGAAGTGTCTCTTTCTTTAGAAGTATAAATTTGAATAACTTCTTCGATTTGAGAAAGTGTCTCGCGTAAGGAAGGTTTTCGTATTTGTAGGCTTGATGTTTCATCTAATTTCAATGATTTTAAAGTCGTATTATTCATACGAAGCAAATTTAATGCTATTCCTCCCTCTTTCTCGAAATTATTGTTTCTTAAATCCAACGAGGTAAGGGTATTATTTCTATCAAGGGCTTTTGCAAGCCTAGTTGCGCCTATGTCGCTTATATTGTTATTTTTAAGACATAAGGTTGTTAGGGTCTTATTTATCATAAGAGTGCTAGCAAGTGATTTTCCTATCCCTTTTCCAATCTGATTGTTACCTAATTTCAGTTTTCTTAAGCTGGAATTTATTTTGAGGGAGCCTACAAGTGCTATTCCTCCCCTCTTTTTTATTTGATTATCATGGAGGTCTAGTTTTGTTAAAGAGGTATTATGCTGGAGTGCTTCTCCAAGAGTTTTTCCTCCCTCATCTGTAATACAGTTTTTTCCTAACGCCAATAAATTAAGAGTTGGGTTGTTCTTAAGGGAGTTACTTAATTCCCTCACTCCTTTATCCCCTATCTCATTATCCGATAAATGCAGGTGGGTCAGAGTAATGTTTGCCTGAAGAGCATTAGCCATTTCCTTGGCTCCCCTGTTTCCAATCTTGTTTCCTTGCAGCTTTAGTATCGTTAGCGTAGAATTATTTTTGAGAGCTTCACACATCATCTTCACTCCCATTGCCCAAATCTTATTACCCTTTAGATCTAATGTTTGTAGAATAGAATAGGGGTGCAGAAGTTCCGCAAACATACTCGATCTTTTAATCCATCTCTCATAATATCCTGGAACTCGTGTAGACATTTTCATTCCTTCACGACCAATCTCATTATTGCTTAGATATAAGTTAGTCAGAGTAGCGTTATGTTTTAAAACTCCAGTCAACACTCTCATTCCTTCTTCTTCTATCTGATTACCTCTCAAATCTAACGTTCTTAGTGAAGTATTATGCTGCAGGGCTTGGCTCAATATTCTTATACCTTCAAGAGTGATTAGTTCCTCTTTTGGTGTAGTCCAGGCTGCGAGCTCTTCCTCTGGCATCATGCCCACCAGGTCTCCTTTAACACTACTTGGATAGTTGCGCAGAGATAGAGTTGTCAAAGTAGTATTAGCTTTAAGAGCATCTCCCAGTACCTTTATTTGCTCATCTTTAATTTTTTTCAATTTTAGTTTATTAATAAAGCAGTAAGGAAGGAGTCGGGCAATTCCATATACACAAGCCTCTCTTTCAGAAGCTTTATAATATTCCAAAGCTTTAGCTGTATTTTGTTTCGTATAAAGCCCAAGTTCATGAAAATATCCTTGCATGAGGTTAGCGATTTCAATAACTTCCTTATCCCTATTCTCAATATTCGTATTCTCACTCTTATGACTTAAACCAACCCAACGTGAAAGAACTGCCTGATCTTCAGAATCAAACTTTGCAGCTATGCCTAATTTCACTTGAGCAGATTTATTTCCTTTTAAAGCCGCTTTGCGATAATATGATCGAGCAGTAACCATCCAAGGACGTGCGCCATACCCTTTCTCATACATCCATCCTATACAGAATAAAGCATCTGTATGAGCTTTTTCTGCGGCATGCCCCCACCAATGAAAGGCCCAATTATAATTATTACTTCTATGAGCTTGCGGAATGTTACTACCCAAATAATACATTTGCCCCAACATGTATTGAGCTTTGGTATAGCCTTGTTGAGCTGCTTCTTGAAAGTATTCAAAAGCTGCTTCTAAATTTATACCTTCTAGTGCTCTTCCTTCAAAATACATTAGGCCCAGATAGTAAAGAGATTTAACGTATATATTTTTAAGACTTGCATTTTTTCTTGATAAGGAACGAACATGATTAATAGTTTTCTTATATCTTTCTAAAGCTTCGAATTCATATCTTTTCCTTCCTCTTTTCCCTACCTCATCTATCCTGGCAAGCCTATATTGAGCTTTTAGACTATTAACTAGTATATCTTCATTAAGGTATGAATCTGTACTCAATAAACCTGCATAATCCTCTAGAAATACTGACTTTTCCTCTTCCCACTCATTGGAAGCTGTTTCAGTTAAACCTAAATCGTATTTGTAATAAAAATAACTGAACCAAGGGTCTTTTTTAATATAAGCATACACATCATTTCCTAGCCCCAATCTGAGTAGAGAATGCATTCCCTCCTCTAACCTTCCTCCATACATAAATAACTTGGCATAAAGTAACTTTTCTCGATAAGAATCAACTTTCCTAACCTTTAATCTTATGAGCTCTTGCTTTAAAAGGTTATTACAAAATGCTTGATCTTCTTGTAGCTTTCCTTTTTGCTTTAAAAACTTTAAATATTTTATTCTAGACTTAAGGGTAGCTTCTATGGATCTTCCTTGCCATAATTGAGCTTGCAGCCGGTAACGCACCCATTGCATTTCAAAAGAGGTAGGTCCAGCTTTTTTAATAAATGCTAATTCATGTAAATCTTCAAAGTGAACTCTTAAATGCTTAACAATAGACTGTTCATACCAGGAAAAATAAGGATTATACTTATTTATGCCATAAAACTCCCGTGCATAATATTTGGCAAAAGACTCAGTTGCTATTCTATGAAGAGGCTTACTTACTGATCGAACATTAAGAAGCTCTAATTCGGGTAGAAAGCCTAGTACATTAAATGTTACTTCTGCAGGTAAAGAGTTTAATTCAACTGGCTCTGCTTTGATTTTAGTTTTCTCGGAAGGTATGAGAGGAAGTTCATCTCTCTGTTGGCTTTTGACACTTCTTGTTTTCTGGGGCTTAGACTGAGGATAATAATTAAGAGAAGAAACTAAACAAGCTTCTTCATCATTTAGATCGTGTGTCGCACAGGCTTCAGAGAGTATCCAAAAGGCAAGGATGAAATAAGTCCTGAATAGCCCGTTTCTTTGATTAAGGCTCATCCTCTATCCCCCTTAAGTTGAGTCTTAATTATCTAAGCAAAAAGAATTATTATGTGTTTACCATAAATTAGTCAGCTACTATAATGTAAGGACTATACTCTACAAAAGATTACATTTCATCTAAAAAAGAGAGACATCTAACTAAAGATAGATAGTAAAGGTTCAAGGTAAGATTGGAGCACGAGATCATTTTGAAGATGATGAGTTAATTTAAGGCTGTTATGGACCATGGCCAGACTCCTGCTTGAGGCTTTTGTTCTTCGAATAAATCGGGCGAGACGATGGCGGATATCGCTATTAGAAGCTTCAATAGGAAACGTTAAATCTTTGCCGGGAAAATGACGGTCTTCAGGCAAAAGCCGATAGAATCCCGGCCAGTCATCGGTTGCAAATGCGCATTCTCCGTCATCGACCCGCTGAATTAACTTTTTGCAGCATGAATCGCCACGAGAGCCCAATTCCCATCCGAGAGATCGACGCGATACGCCATCAATGGCTCTCCAGAGCCAAACTTTCTTTTTTTTCCATTCACAAAATGCCACATTTCATCAATCATTACGATCTTGCTTTCTGCATAAGGCTGGACGTCTTCAATTAAACTTGCTTCTTTCTTAATCCATTTAAGGACTGCAACGCCACTTACCCCTAACATCTTGGCGATCTTGTTCATAGAAACACCGCACATCCCGTAAAGGACGAGCCCAAACGCTCTAAGAGCCGGATGAACGCCTCGTCTCTCAGTTTGTGTAAAGTTGCATCGACAGGCTTTGCAACGGTAGCGTTGCATGCCCCTGACAAAACCGTTCTTGATAAAAACTTTAGAGCCACATTTCTTACAGCAGTTTATAGTCATAGCTTACACCTCCATGACTACATTATGGCACTTAGTCACCTAAAATGTCTATCTTCAGTTAAGTGTCTCAAAAAAGAACAGGGTTTTATTGCCAAAATTTCAATTTTGCATTCAATATATTAATATTAAGCATAATTAGTTTTTAATCGATTTCAATAAAATTAATCTTTATGTTTTTGAATTAATCTTCTTGCAACAAAGGCTTTAATATCATCCCCCAATCCCTCCTTAAGCAGCTGATTCTTGTAAGTACCTATAAAATGT
>JACVCA010000103.1 GCA_016742295.1 Alphaproteobacteria bacterium
CAGCTAATGTTGTAGCCCTTCCTAATGACTGGTATGATACTATCTTTAAAGCCGCATCAAATTCTGGAGGTAGTATTGAAAAAATAGGCCAGGCAGTTGGTGAAAAATTTGGAGGGGCGCTGGATAACGTTTCCTCTGTCGTTCCAGAGCCTAGAGTTCAAGCAATAATGAAAGCTGCTGCACTTGCTACCCAAGGCGTAGGAGTCGCTACAGAAGCTATAGGTAGTCTTGTAGGCATAGTTGGGTCAGTTATACGCGCAAGTAGCTGTAAGAATATGTCTTTTATAGCAACTAAGACTACAGATGATGATTATACTGTCTCATTATTAACACGGCAACAGTAACTGATTTCCTTTTTAGGTAAATAAGTATTATGCTTTATTAAAACCTAAAGTATCGCTAGACGCAAAATTCTTTGAATCTTAAAATCTAGCGAGACTTTAGGTTTTTACCTATTAGCCTAAACGGCAAGTATAAAATAGACAGTACCAACTGAGAGAGCTGTTATGCTGAGCTTAAGGGGACTTTATGAGGACTCATGTAAAAACACCACTTTAAATAATATCTAGCTAAAATACGAGTTTCAAAAAGTTTCACTATATAAAAAAAGTAGGCTTAAAAGAATAACAATCCTCTAATATCTTATTAATCTCTTAGGTTTTAATGGATTCAAGTTCTTACAGGAATGACGAGAGAAGAATGCCTCTTTAAAAACCTGCTAGTATTTAGGCCTTTTGTAGAGTTTTTGGACGAACCTCTTCCTCATTTCTCCTAAGCCCTAAATACAAAAGTAAAGGGGCTGCCAGAAAAATGGAAGAGTAAGTTCCCATAACAATTCCGAAAAAGATAGGAAGTGTAAAGCTTGCAATAACACGCCCACCAAATAAATAAAGCGCTGCTACTGCAGTTAAAGTGGCTAGTGAGGTCATGGTGGTACGAGATAATGTATCATTGATACTGCGGTTCATTAAATCTCTTAAAGATTCTTTTTTATACTTACGCATATTTTCGCGTATTCGATCAAAAATAACCACCGTATCATTAATTGAATAACCTGCTGTGGTTAAGATTGCAATAATTGCAGTTTCATTAAACTCAGTGCCGGTGGCAACATAGAAACCAAGAATACTAATGCAATCATGCGTAAGTGCGATAAGTGCACAAATGCCAAACTGCCATTCAAAACGGAACCAGACATAAACCACAATCCCCAGCAATGAAAAGATTATCGCTAAAAGTGCATTACGTTTTAAATCTTCACTAACCTTAGGTCCCACCGTTTCCACTCGCCTGTAACTTACATTAGTCCCCAAAGCTGCCTTCACTTTTTCCAAAGCTACCATTTGTGCCTTTTCTGTACCGGGTTGGCGTTCAATCCGAATTAAAACGTCTCGGTCACTCCCAAACCCTTGCAAGGAAATTTCACCCAATTTTAATGAAGATAATTTTGTCCTTAATGAATTGATGTCTGCAGGTTGTTCTGTCCGGATTTCAACCAGTAACCCGCCTTTAAAATCAACTCCATAATTAATGCCATAGAAGCAAAAACCAACCAGAGAAGCAAGAGAGATTAAGCCCGAGACAATGAAGGTTACATAACGTTGCCTTACAAAATCAATTGTTGTATGTGTTGGCACTAATCTGAGTAAAGCCATTCGTGTTTCTCGCTAAATATATAAGTTCATATCTACATCGTGCCCTAGGGCGTATCATCATCTCTAAATCGGCAATGTTTTCGGCCGCTTCCACTGAAACCAAAAGTCTACCATTAAGCGTGTTAATGAAATAGCTGTAAACATTGAAATCAAAATTCCCATAGATAAGGTCACGGCAAACCCACGGATGGGGCCTGAGCCAAAAATATATAAAAATGCTGCTCCTATCAAGGTTGTAAGATTGGAATCAATAATCGTTGCCATAGCTTGGGTATACCCCAAATCAATTGCAGCTATCACTGCTCGACCATTGCGCAGCTCTTCTTTAATACGTTCATTGATTAATACGTTTGCATCCACAGCCATACCAATGGTGAGAGCAATACCAGCAATACCTGGTAAGGTTAACGTTACGCCAAGAATTGACATCCCGGCAAGTAGAAGAATGATATTAAAAATAACTGCGATATTCGCTAAAATTCCGAAAAATGAATAAAAGAGCAACATGAACACTGTAACAGCTAAGATAGCCAGTAATGTCGCATTGGTACCTTGTGTAATCGAATCTGCTCCCAAACCTGGGCCTACCGTACGCTCTTCAAGTACATTTAAGGGGGCTGGTAAAGCTCCTGCACGCATTAAGACTGAAAGATCACTGGTTTGCTTAGAGGTAAATCTACCCGTGATAACACCTTGACCTCCCGGAATTACGCCTTGAATTACCGGAGCACTCAAAACCTTATTATCCAACACAATTGCCAATTGTTTATGGATATTCTCGCGAGTTATTGTACTGAATTTCCTGCCGCCTAAAGCATCAAATTTAAAGCTAACGGAAGGCTGATTGTACTGATCAAAGGTGGGCTGTGCATCAACTAGACTTTCACCGCTTAAAAGAATTTGCCTGCTGACGATATATCCATTACTTCCTTCGCCAGCTAACTTTTCATAACCCGGTGGAACCCGGCCTTCCATAACAAGGCTTTCCGACTGAGGATGGACCAACCTAAAAGATAACTTTGCAGTTTTACCTAATAATTGCCGTAACCGTGCAGGATCTTCTATACCGGGAAATTGAACAAGAATACGATCTTCACCTTGCTGTTGAATATTAGGCTCTGCTGTTCCATATTCATTGATCCTGCGTCCAATAATTTCAATTGATTGCTGAATCATACTGCGTTTGCGAGCAAGTTTGGTAGCTTCAGTTAAGGTCAGATAAACCTCTCCATCTTTAGCATTAAACTCAATATCAGGATTTTGAGACGTTAGCATCACTCGCACTTGATCTAATTGTTCGGGATTGCGCAACTTAAAAGTAACAGCACCTTGCTTGACCGCTAAGCCGCTATATCCGATTCGCTCTTGACGCATATTCATGCGCGCTGCATCCAAGACGGCATGAAGTTGATCCCGTAACCCTGCAGCGACATCAACTTCAAGTAAGAGCGATGATCCACCTTGTAAATCCAAACCAAGGTTAACCGGTTTCATCCATGAGGGTATCTGCTCCAAACCTTCTTTGTTCATTATGTTTGGTATCATAAATACAATCCCCAACAGACATGTTGCAAGGATTACAAGAAATTTCCACTTTGAGGTTTGAGGCATGATTTAAATGACCAGTGTTATACTTTTTTAGGTGCAGCCTTTTTAACAGGTGCCACGGTTTTTTTAATAGAAGATACGGATTTTTTTACTGATGCTACAGGTTTCTTTTTGACAGGTACCAACTTTTTCTTCACAGAAACTTTAGAAGGTTCAGGGGAACCTCTAACAGACCCCTGAGATGCTTGAGATGCTTGAGATGCTTGAGATTTGGGTGTCAAGTTTTCGGTAATCATTCCACGGATAAGACGGACTTGCACCTTGTCAGCAATTTCCAACAAGATTTCACTGTCACTTACAACTTTAACAACTGTTCCGATAATACCACCTGCAGTTACAACTTGATCTCCTCGAGAAATAGCATTTAGCATATCACGTTGAGCTTGCATCTTTTTTTGCTGCGGCCGGATCATAAAGAAATAAAACGCTACAAAAATGAAAATTAAGGGCATAAGACTCATATAATCAAAACCGCCTAACATTCCACCGGTAGATTGAGCTTGGGCAGGTGAGATTAAATTGAACATTTTTGGCTCCTTTTAGAATTTATTAAAAAAAGATCTGTAAACACTAGCCTGACTTGGCTGAAAACGCAAACCTTCTGTATAGGACAGTTATAACGTGCTCCCATTAAACATGCAAGACCCTGCAAAGAACTGTAAAAACAAATTAAATGATATTGGTGCGCCCTGTAGGATTCGAACCTACGACACCCGGCTTAGAAGGCCGGTGCTCTATCCAACTGAGCTAAGGGCGCTTAAGATCCTTAAGTCAAATGAGAGCTTAATGATACTCTTAAGGTCCCTCTCATTAAATACCCTTAATTTAATACTCTTAGCTTGAATTTTTAGCAATAGACTTTTCCAGTTTACGCAAGGGTTAAACATATTTCTAGATTTCTGCAAAACAAAGTAATATAAATGCAAGTAAATCTACTTTAAAAATTCTCGCAAACACGCTAGCTGAAAAATGTACTAAATATAGACTGTAATTATTACACTGAAATACTATCTAATAATATTTTGGTTGACAATTTTTGTCAGAAATTGTGATATGTGTAGAAATGCGAGGATACATTGCGAATCAAGTCTTTAAAAACACTCTTATTTTTGGCAAAAAACCAGTGTGATTTCAAGAGCCATATTATTCTAGGGATACCCCGTTCAACAATGTGGGCTCATGTGACTGAACTTGAAAATGAAACCGGTTTAAAACTCATCAATCGCAGGAAGCAACTTTCTAGTTTTACCAAAGAGGGACTAGACTTCATTCCCTTTGCCCAAAAAATTCATGATACTTATGAAGAAGCTCTTAATACTGCTAAACAACCCGAAGAACGAGAAGCAGAAGGCGAAATTCTTATAGCAACAACTCAAGCTATGGGAGTAACCTGGCTTGTACCAAGTATTAAAGAATTTAACTTTTTATATCCCCGTTTAAGGGTAAATATTGTTGCAGATGATGCAATTTCCAAACAACTCGAATTATCTGCTGACATTTTGCTACGCCCGCTCGGCAATTCAGTGGAAGCAAAAAAGCTTTGGCACATCACTTATCATCATGGTCTTTTTGCAAGCGAGGAATATCTAGATAAAGCAGGTACTCCCAAAAAACCTGAGGATCTTTTGAATCATTGCATTATGGGGTATGGCGAATATGAATATACTTACTTTGGAGATATTAATTGGCATTTAAGTGGTAAATGGAAGCTGCCCAAACTTAACCCTACGCTTACGATCAATTCTACAACCTCTTTGTTTATGGGGGCAAAAGAAGGGATAGGGATTTGCTCATCAACCATTGAATCAAATAAAATTTATAATAAAAGGTTAATCCGCGTACTTCCTAACATTGATGGACCTATAGTCAAAACATTTTTTGCAATGAAAACTGAAGTTAATCAGATAAAAATGAAAAATATTCTAATTTTTAAAAATTTCATTGAAGAATACATTGCACAGATGGGAATGAAGATTGAAAATGAAGCCTAAATCACATTATACGTTACCTAAGGGCCTGATTTTAGGTCACATTTTTGAGTGCTTTGACAATACCTTATATGGTTTTTATGCGGTTCTTCTTGCACCTATTTTCTTTCCCTCAACCTCCTCCAATATTAATCTCTTAGCCTCTTATGGGGCTTTTGCGGCTGGCTTTTTAGCACGCCCCCTTGGTGCATTCGTGTTTGGCCTTATCGGTGATAAAAAGGGCCGTAGGCTCCCCTTACTTTGGTCCATGTTGCTAGTTGGCTTTCCA
>JACVCA010000104.1 GCA_016742295.1 Alphaproteobacteria bacterium
GAAATAGAATGAAAAACATTATAGCATTAGGATGTATATTAACATCAATAAGTTATTCTAATTCGTGTGCTATGGAGAATACGCCGGGCATAGGTAATTTATCCACGCTTCCGCAAGAGCTAATTATTGATATATTTAAGCGCTTAGATATAAAAGCTACCTCAACATCAAAAACTGTTTCTCGAAAATTTAACGAACTCCTTTGCAGTGAGGAAGTAAAAAAATCTTTTGAATCCTCTCCTGTGGCAGCCTTTTGTCAAAAAGAGTTTGACCCAATATATTTTACTGAAGAGGTGAGAAAGGCGGCTTTAAGTGTTGCAGATAACAGTGATGCTCCTATATTAGCTAAGTTGAACGCTTATAGTACTCTTTATACATTTAGCCTCCTTAAACATGACCGAGATAATCAAAAAGAATATGCTCGAAAGTACGTGGATTTGTATCAAACTTCTAAAGTACATATTAACGAATTTGCTGGAGAAGACAAAGAACACTTAAAGGAAATGAAAAGATTTATGGAAAGTTTTCTGAAGAACTCCTAAGCCTAATGGGAGTTGGCTAAGAGGCCTTGTTCCCAACGTAGGCAGAGTGTTACAGAGGCGTTGTCACGTAACTTATTAGGGGAAGATTTTCTCTAAGCGGAGAAGGGTTTTAGGCAGGAATATCTTGTGGTTGAGTACTTTGATACCAGATATTCAAAGCCCGGTATTATGCTCTTTTTTTGCTGAGTCTTTACGTTTATGAACAATTCTTCCAAAATAAGTTCTAATGATTAGTGATAAAGGTAATACTTCTGACAATTGATAGTATTTCTAAATCTTTGCTTTACCTCACAAGCCAGTTCCTGTTTGCTGAACTGATTGAATCTTTAAATACGACATTAGAGACGCCAAATTTTTCTTACTCACATGTATTAATTTTTTAAATAAGTGACTCAAAGAAAACTTTTATTAACCTTTTAGGTGCTATTCTCAAATTCTTAAAGGAAACACATTAAGGCAAAGATAAAAATATAATAAGGGAAGGTTTAACAAGTTATTCATCTAAATTTAATAGCTTGAAAAAACCTGGAGATCTCAAAATGCAGTTTACTGATTTATTTATTCGCAAACCCGTTCTTTCTTCAGTTGTTAGCCTTCTGATTTTTGTATTAGGTTTACGCTCACTTGATCTGCTTCCTGTACGCCAATATCCTTTCACTCAAAATGCAGTGGTTACCGTAACAACCGCCTATACTGGCGCAAGCCCCGCCCTTGTTGCTGGCTTTATTACAACAGCTCTTGAAAATTCAATTGCTCAAGCTAATGGTATCGATTATCTGACGTCTTCAAGTACCCAGGGTATAAGTACCATTCAAGCCACTCTCAGGCTCAATTACGATCCAAACAAAGCGTTGACCGATATCAATACCAAGGTCAACGCTGTTTTAAATCAACTTCCCCCAGGTTCACAGCATCCGGTCATTACAGTTGCAATTGGTGACACACTAAACTCGATGTATATTGGTTTTTATAGTAAAGTATTGCCCGGAAATAAGATTACTGACTATCTTATACGCGTTGTACAACCCAAACTGCAAACTATCGGAGATGTGCAGCAAGCAGAAATTCTGGGACAACGAAGGTTTGCACTGCGGGCCTGGCTTGATCCTGCCAAGATGTCTGCCCATCGTCTTACGTCAACTTCAATCTCGCAAGCTTTAGCTGCTAATAACTTTATTGCAGCTGCCGGCCGAACTGACGGCCAGATGATAACAATAAACCTAACGGCTGAAACAGGCTCCCATAGTGTTGAAGAATTTCGAAATCTCGTGCTCAAATCTGAAGACGGGGTTATTACTCGCCTTAAAGACGTTGCAAATGTCACTCTCGGCTCTGAAGATTATGACACGGTTGTCCACTTTGATGGCCAAGATGCAGTTTATATAGGTATCAAAGTTGCCCCGGCTGCAAATTATCTGACGGTGATTGAGAATGTACGAAAGATTTTCCCAGCCATTCAAGCTCAATTACCTGAAGGATTAAAAGGTGAAATCGTTTACGATGCGACTAAGTTTGTCAATAGTTCAATTCAAGAGGTCAAACACGCCCTCTATGAAGCAATTGCAATTGTAACCTTAGTTATATTCCTATTTTTAGGAACCTTCCGATCAGTTATTATTCCGGTCGTAGCGATTCCATTATCGCTTATTGGTACGTTCTTTATTATGCTCGCATTTGGATTTTCCATCAATTTACTGACGCTTTTAGCGCTTGTTCTAGGCATTGGTCTTGTTGTAGACGATGCTATCATTATTGTTGAAAATGTTTATCGCCACATTGAAGAAGGGCTGTCGGTACGTGAAGCTTCATTCCGGGGGGCACGCGAGCTTGCCAATCCGATTCTTGCAATATCAGTTGTGTTGATTGCAGTTTATATTCCCATTGGCTTTATGGGTGGCCTTACAGGTGCTTTATTTACTGAATTCGCATTCACGCTTGCAGGTGCGGTTGGTATTTCTGCAATTATTGCACTCACCTTATCACCGATGATGTGTTCAAGATTTCTCAAGAGCACAGCTCAAAGTAAATTTTCAGCAACTGTGGACCGACAATTTGATAAACTTCAAAAAAATTATCAAAACACCCTTCGCAACTCTCTGGATTATCTACCTGTAACGGTTGTGTTTGCAGGAATTGTCTTACTAAGCATTTACTTTTTGTATGCAACTGCAAAAACTGAACTTGCCCCTCAAGAAGACCAAGGGGTCATTATTAGCCTTTTATCAGCTTCCCCCAATGCGACTTTAAATCAGACTCAACTTTATTCCAAAGAGGTCTATAAATTATTTTCAACTGTTCCTGAAATGGATCATGTATTTCAAATTGATGGCAGAGGGGGGCTTAACAGCAGTATTGGTGGGATGGTTTTAAAACCCTGGGATTCTCGTAAGATGACATCAAACCAACTGCAGCCAAAAATTCAAGCTCTCTTATCAGAAATTGCAGGCGCTCAAATAGCTGTATTCCAACCTGCCTCCCTTCCAGGAGGTGGAAATGGTTTGCCAATGCAATTTGTACTTGGCACAACTCAGTCTTATGAACAGCTTTATGAAGTCAGCCAAGAACTTATGAAAAAAGCTCAAGAGAGTGGCATGTTTATATTTCTAGATACCGATCTTAAAATTAATAAGGCAGAGACGACCATCCATCTAGATCGAGATAAAGTAGCCCAATTAGGCCTGACCATGCAGGATTTTGGTGAAGTTTTAGGAACTTCTTTAAGTAATAATTATATTAATTATTTTGATATTTCAGGAAGGTCTTACAAAGTGATCTTGCAGGTTATGGGGCAAGAGCGATTAAATGCTAGTCAGGCCCTCGACTATTCAATTACAACCGCAAACGGAACATCAGTTCCTCTCTCGACTGTTGCCAGCCTTAAAACGACGGTGGTTCCTACCTCAATTAACCATTTTCAGCAACTCAATTCAGCAACAATTTCAGGAGTACCATTTCCGGGTGTATCTCTCGGACAAGCCCTGAACACAATGAAGAGTCTTGCCCATGAGATTTTACCGCAAGATTACACTATTGATTATGCTGGTCAATCACGACAGTTTCAGCAAGAAAGCAGTGCGCTCCTTTTTACTTTTTTCTTTGCATTGTTGATCATTTACCTCTGCTTAGCAGCCTTATTTGAAAGCTTCCGAGATCCGTTAATTGTTTTGATCAGTGTTCCGATGTCAATTTGGGGGGCTATGGTTTTTATAAGTACAGGGGTTGGAGAGGCTAGCCTTAATATATATACCCAAGTTGGGCTTGTGACTTTAATTGGTCTTATCAGTAAACACGGAATCTTAATTGTTCAATTTGCCAATGATTTACAAAAGGAAGGTAAACACAAACGTGAAGCCATTCAGATGGCCGCGGCAATCCGTTTACGGCCCATCTTAATGACTACAGCAGCAATGGTATTAGGCGTACTGCCTTTGATTACAGCCACAGGCGCTGGTGCTGTCAGCCGTTATAATATTGGCCTGGTGATTGCTTCTGGAATTTCCATTGGCACCCTTTTTACCTTATTTGTTGTTCCAGCGATGTATATGGTACTTGCAAAGGCCTTTGAGCAAATAGCATTTGCCGAATCCTAACCCTTCATTCATTGGCTTCCTCGGGCAGGAAACCATGACTTTGCATTTTCCACATACGCGCAAAATATCCCTTTCTTTTTGTCAATTCTTGCACAGAGCCATCTTCAATCACCTGCCCCTTATCAAAGACCAGAACCCGATCCATATCAGCTAGAGTCGAAAGTCGATGAGCAATAATTAAAGTCGTACAGTTTTTCATCAAGTCTTTAAGGCTTTCCTGGATTAATTTTTCAGTCACAGAGTCCAAAGCAGAGGTTGCTTCATCCAAAATTAAAATTGGAGCATTTTTTAAGATCGCACGTGCTACTGCAAGCCGCTGTCTTTGTCCACCTGAAAGCTTGCCTCCGCCTTCTCCCACGAGAGTCTGATAACCTTGATCCAGGCGTTCAATAAACTCATGACAATGTGCACGTTTTGCAGCCTCAATGATCTCTTCATCTGTGGCATCCAAACGACCATAGCGAATATTTTCCATAAGGGTTCGATGAAAAAGTCCAGGCTCCTGAGGAATCATGGCAACCTGTTCACGAAGGGAAGCTTGGGTGACCCGTGCAATATCTTGACCATCAATCATAATCCTGCCGGATGTAACATCATAAAAACGTAAGATTAAATTTGCGAAAGTTGTCTTCCCAGAACCTGAAAAACCTACAAGACCCACTTTTTGACCCGCTTTTATAATAAGGCTTTCATCCTCAAAAAGGTTACTGTTACGCTTATAATTAAAAGTAACTCTGTCAAAAAGGATTTCTCCGGCAGTGATTTTGATAGGTTGAGCCCCTTCAATATCTTTTACGGCATGCACTTCTGATATCAAAGATAACGAGGCCCTAATAACCCCGATTTCGCGAAAGAGTAGCGATATTTGACTATCAATAAACCAAATTAATCCCATCATCGTAAAAGCGGTCATAATTATGAGAGAAAAATCCCCTAACGTAACCCAACTTTGAGACCATCCATAAATTAAAGTATAAATCACGAGTATCATCAATAAAAACGATAATACCCCTTGAATAAGCTGAACAATTTGGATTACATTTGCAGCACGTTTCGATCTTAGAATTTCATCATTTTGAAATTGCCTAAAGTATTGTCTTTCATATGACTCACGCGCAAATAGCCGTACATTCATGATATTGCTAAGACAATCTACAATTTGCCCGGTCATCTGTGATACGATTTCAGAATGATCTTGTGCGGTTTTCATAATTTTGTTTAGAATATTCTTCTGGAGTTGTTATGTATCCAGAAAAATCATTTGTTAATCCATATAAATCAATTTCATAAATTTTATCCTTCATAACAACTTTTACTTCCTTTTTTAATCTACGGCTAGACATTGTTGTGACT
>JACVCA010000105.1 GCA_016742295.1 Alphaproteobacteria bacterium
GTATAGAGCCATTTATGAATTTAACGAAGATCTCGTTTACATAGTAATTATTGATAAAAGAAATGATGACCTTGCTTATAAAAAGTTAAGAAGAATGGAATGAAAAGTTACGTTAAGCATTTAGTTCGGTTTTGTCGCATAGGTTGCGAAAGGCGTTGATGCTAACCTTAAGGTAACTCTTAAGTGTCAATTAGCGTTCAAGTATTTACCCTTAATTGATCTTTCCAAGAAATTGTGGACACATTTTTACCGAACGGAGATGATAAATTTTTGTTACATGAGAGGTAGAAATGAATTTAAAGAAAAGATACGATCAAGAGTTCAAATTAAATACGGTACAGCTAATTCTGAGCGGCAAGAGCACGCTTTCAGCTGTGAGTCGTGACTTAGGAGTTAGCAAATCAAGCCTTCATGATTGGATGAAAGAATATAAACCTAATGAAGGTAAAGAGTTTATAAAAAGCGAGAACTCAGCTTTTCGAAGTCAAGATATGAGGCAGCTCAAGCGAGAGAACGAGATTTTGCGCCAGGAGCGAGATATATTAAAAAAAGCGTTGGGCATATTCTCATCAGTCCGCAAATGAAGTTTGCCTTTATGAAGCAACATACTCATCTTTTTACGATTGATCGGATGTCCAAGGTATTTAGAGTATCCAGAAGTGGCTATTATGAGATTACTTCTAATTTTCGGACAAATTTATCGCCGCTTCCTAAAATTTCAACAGCTTTCTTGATAGCTTGGTAATAGCAATGTCTTCCTAGGTTGTAATATAAACACCTAAATAATACCTAAAGGCCTCATAAAGCCTTGAATGGTTTCACTTGCATGGAGTATCTTTATAAGATCCTGAAGGTAAAAGCTTGAGTCTCATTTATATTGAACTTACAGAGAAATTAAAAGCATGGTCGTCTAAGAACAAATAATGTAATAACAGCACTATTTGCTTTATATAAAATGCTTTGATCACACTTTTCGGTTCTTCTTATGCCCTTCATCAGCATCTTTTTGAAAGCTTTTTAGAAATTAATTTACAACTACTATTTTAATATTTTAAATTATTAATGAATTTGAGAAAAATCTTTAACTGACTGCGCTAATTCTTGTCCAACAAGTGCATTTAAGTTAAGCCTTAAAAAGATATTGTATGAAATTTTTTAAACCCTTAAGTGAGCATATTGGCAGGCGAATAAGAGATCGTCGCCAGAGGGCTAGAATGACGCTTTCTGACCTAGCCCAAAAGTTAGAAGTGTCTATTCCTCAAGTTGAAAAATATGAACAAGGGGTTAATAGAACTTCTGTTGAAATTTTATATAAGCTTGGACAAATTTTTAAAGTTTCTCCCGACTTTTTCTTCCAAGATTTTACTTATGACACTCAGCTCTCTGCAAAGTTTGTAGATAGCGAGACTATTTCAATAAAAGGAGATGCAGAAATAAATATTCTTCTTATAGAAGATAACCCTGCCGATGAATTCATTATTAGAAAGTTTATAAAAGAATGTCCTAATCCTAGCAATATTTTCACTGTTCATGATGGTCAGCAAGCTTTAGAACTTTTACGTAACCAACCTCATACTTCTCAATTTACCCACCCTGATATAATTATTCTTGACCTTAATATTCCAAAAAGAGATGGGCATACGGTCCTTAAAGAAATTAAACGAGATCCGAGAATTCAAGCTATTCCTGTTATCATTGTCACAAACAGCTTAAAAAGAGAAGAAATGATAGAGGTTTATCGAAGATATGCTAGTGGTTATATATGTAAATCAAGTGATCTTGATCTCTTTAAAAGTCAAATTCAATCCCTTATTCATTATTGGTCATTTGCAGTTGTTCTCCCTAGACTCATCTAAATCTAATCTAAGTTAAAAGCTATTTATCCCAGCAGTAAACTTTAACTTAAAATAGGGTGGAACTCTTTACATTTAAGGGGGTTATTTTTCCTTTTAATCATAGTAATAGGTATTTAATACAACCAAGGATAATCTTTCCTAAAAAATACTTTTATTTTTTACGCGATAAATATTAATGCTTTCTCCTGCCATTTGTGCCATTAAACCTTCTATTTTGTTAATAATTTCTAAAAACAAATTTATATCAAAAGGTTTATGCATATAAAACATTGCACCATGCTTATAACATTGCATAATATCTTCTTCAAACTCAGAGCCGCTGAGAATTGAAATCGGAAGAGGACTTAAAGTTTTATCCTTATTGATTATTTCCAAAATTTCCTTGCCCTTTATTTTAGGTAAGTTTAAATCAAGCAAAATAAGATCTGGTTGTTCAGCAGTAGCATATTCCCCTTTTTTGTATAAGAAATCTAATATTTCCTGGCCGTCTCTGCAAATGTGCAAATTAAACAGAATATTATGTTTCTTGAGGATACTCTTTATATATTCAATATCACCGAGGCTATCTTCAACAAGTACAATATTTGCAAGGTTACGTTGAGGTAATTTTGACAAAGTCCTTAATCTCCTTGCTTTTCTGAGGAATAGTAAAGCTAAAAGTTGTGCCCTTTCCAACTTCTGATTCTAACCAAATCTTACCCCCATAATTGTTGATTATTTTCTTACACACCGCAAGACCAATTCCTGCCCCGGGATACTCTTCTTCTTTATTTAATCGATGAAATAAATCAAACAATCGCTCAGTATGCTTCATATCGATGCCAATCCCATTATCTTTGACTGAAAAAGTGAAACCTGACTTATTGGAAGTTACACCAATATGGATTTGAGGGGGTTGTTTATTTCTAAATTTTAAGGAATTTGCAATTAAATTTTGAAATACCATTATCATCGTAACAGAATCCCCTAGAATAAGTGGAAGTGGATCATTAGTAATGTTTGCTTTTGTCTCTTGGATGGCAGCATGTAAGTTTTCCAAGACGCGCTTGAGAATAGACTCGCAATTAATAAGTTCTTGGCGTGATTTTTGATGGGTTATTTTTGCATAGACAAGAGCTCCTTTTATCATATCTTGCATTCGTTTAGAGCCATCGATAATAAAATGTAAATACCTTTTAGCTTCTTCATCCCTAAGTTCTTTTAATTGATCCCTTAAAAGTTTTGAAAAGTTCAAAATTGTACGAGAAGGCTCTTGCAGGTCATGAGAACAGATATAAGCAAAATTCTTAAGATCTTCATTGGTAATTTTTAACGCTTGGACGGTTTTTGCTAGTTTATTCTCTGAGTTTATGATCTTAGTAATGTCTTGATAACTGCAAAGCAGATATTTTTTATGCTGCGGGCCTTCAAGACAGACTATTTTAACATCATAAATTTTATCTTTTCGTACCATTCGACCTTGAAAAAATCCCTTTTTAAACGCTTGTGTATCTTGTTTTATAAATATCTCAGCTTCGCTTTTAGAATGAAGGGCTTGAATATTACAATTGATCACCTCTTTTTTTGGAGCAAATTCTTGATAATAAGCCTTATTGACAATCGTTATTTGGTACTTTTCATCTTTAACACACGTAGCATCAGGCACAGCATCAATTACCTTTTTTAAGAAATTATGAGAAACTTTAAGATTGGCTTCTGCTTCCTTACGGCTCGCAACTTCCTTTTGTAGTGCTTGCGTCCTTTCAGCAACATGCTGTTCAAGCAAATCATTTGCTTTTTGAAGATCTAAAGCAGCTTGCTGACGATCTGTTACATCACTGATCAGTATATAGAAACCTTGGGTAGCGCCGTTAATGCCTAACTTAGGAATAAAAATAACCTCAGCATAGCCATCATCTCCTTTCTTATCAAATTTTGCCTGTTGACCTGAAAGTGCTTTTTCTATATAAGGTTTCATGATTTTATAGTCTTGAGGGCTAAGAGTTTGCCCAGAAAGCTTTTGCAGAGATAGACCAGACCGTTCCGCATGGAGTTTATTATTAAAGCGGTATTTTAAGTCTTGATCCACATAAGCGATCTGAATAGGCAAAGAGTCAAGAATAAGGCGGAGATTCTCTTCGCTTTTTTTAAAGCTCTCTTGCGTATTTTTAATCTCTGTGACGTTTGCAAATGTGATGACAATGCCTGTGGCTTTGCCCTTTTCTGTCTTATAAGCAAGAATTTTCCGCAGATACCATTCACCAGTGTCTGCTTTAATTTGTTTCTCTATAGAAGTATGATTTTCTAAGACCGTTTTCGCATCTTGCATAAGATAGGGATCCTCAAAATGCACAGTAATATCACTTATAGGTCTGCCAATATCTGTTTCAATAAAATTGAACAGCTTTAAGGCTTCAGGGGTAAAACGTTTTAGACAAAAATCTTGGTCTATAAATATAGTTGCGATATTTGTGCTTTTAAGCAGATTAACAAGGTCATCATTTGTGGCTTCTTGAATGTCCATTTTTTCTTGAAGTTGAGAATTCACGACTGTTAATTCTTCATTTAGAGATTGCAATTCTTCTTTTGAGGTTTCCATTTCCTCGCTTGCAGCTTGTAACTCTTCATTCATGGACATAATTTCTTCATTCGAAATTTTTAATTCTTCATTAGAGCTCTCTAAATCTTCAACTGTGCTTTGCAAATAGGTACGAGTATCATTAAGCTCATGTTCAAGTTTTTCAATAACCCCATTTTTAGCAAGGTTCTTTTTGCCTTTTTTGTTTTTTTCTGGGTCTTTAATATCCTTAAATGTTACGATTAATAAATTCTTCCCGTTGCCTTTTTTTAACACAGCAACTGTAAATTCAATCCAAACATGCTTACTATCCTCTTCGATATAAGTGGTACTTGTAATTGTCTCTAGCTTATCATGAATAAGGGTTTGGACAGATTTTCTTATCTTTCCTGGCAAATTTCCCCGTGCTATTGTCATCAAGTTTAAATGAGGAGTTCCCTGAGGAAGCTTAAGGTAGCGGCTTAAAGAGCCCACAAGATAAAGCACTTCATATTGCATATTAATAAGAATGGAAGCCGGAATATGTTCTTCCGCAAGCTGCTGTTTAAAACATTCAAAAAGATTTTTTTGACGGGAAAATAAACTACCTTCTGCTCCCAAAATTGGGGTGGCCATAGCAAACTTGCTGTTCGATTTAAAATTTATAGGTACTTTTGCAGCTAGTTCAATACGCTTAAATAGACGGCTTTTTTTAGAAACAACTTCAAAAAGATGAGCTTCTCTTCCTATCGTCTCCGAGGGCCCAAGAAACAAATATCCCCCAGGTTTTAGAGAAAAGTGAAATAATTTTAGGATTTCTTTTTGCACCTCCGGTTCAAAATAGATGAAAAGATTCCTACATGAAATAAGGTCCAATTTACAGAAAGGTGTATCATGGATAAGGTTATGTCTTGTAAACATCACGAGTTTTCGGAGATCAGATTTTACACGATATCCTTCTTCTATTTTATCAAAAAACTTTGCTAAACGCTCTGGTGATATTTGTTCTTCAATTTTTTTCGAATAGGTGCCTTTGCGGCCAATTTCAAGGGCTTCATCATCAATATCGGTTGCAAAGATC
>JACVCA010000106.1 GCA_016742295.1 Alphaproteobacteria bacterium
CCTAAATAAGAGATTGCCAATTCTCGGAAGATATAATCGAGAATGGATGTTGCCATTTTAATGGCTTGGTTCCCACTTACCATACCTGAAGGTTCAAAACGTGTGAAAGCAAATGCATCAACATATTCTTCAAGCGGAACACCATATTGAAGACCAATTGAAATTGCCATCGCAAAGTTACTCATCAAGCTACGGAAGGCTGCACCTTCCTTATGCATATCAATAAAGATCTCTCCTAAACTTCCATCTTCATATTCACCTGTCCGCAAATAAACTTTATGGCCGCCTATCGTGGCTTTCTGAGTATAGCCACGTCTACGGTCTGGCATCTTAGAGCGATCTGAGCGCTGACGAGACCGTTCAATAATGCGCTCAACAATCCGTTCGGCAATAACCTTAGCTCTGGCTGCTTGAGGAAGTGAGGTAACAGCACTTTGATCTTCACTTTCCTCTTCTAAAACAGATGAATTTAAAGGTTGAGATAGCTTTGAGCCATCACGATAAAGAGCATTTGATTTTAAACCCAAACGCCAAGACAATATATAAGCTTCTTTACAATCTTCAATGACGGCGGTATGAGGCATATTGATGGTTTTTGAAATTGCACCCGAAATAAAAGGCTGAACTGCAGCCATCATTTGAATATGACTTTCTGTGCTTAAATAGCGTTTCCCAATGCGGCCACAAGGATTAGCACAATCAAAAATCGGCAAATGTTCTTCTTTCAAATGAGGGGCTTTTTCAAGAGTCATCGCACCCCCGCAATAAGTATTGGCTTGTTCAATTTGCTTTTTAGTAAATCCGAGCGATGATAGCATATCAAATGACAAATCTGTTAGCTGCTCTGGAGTAAATTTTAAGATGTTGGTGCAAAAGTCTTCACCAAGTGTCCAACGGTTAAAAGCAAATTTAATATCAAAGGTGGTTTTCAATGCTGATTTTAAAGCATCAATAGCAGCATCGGTAAATCCTTTGTGACGTAAATTCTCAAAGCTAACACCAGGCGCCCCTTCTAAAGTCTCATGGCCCAGGACATAAAGAGTAATATCTTCAATTTGTTTTGTAGTATAACCTAATTTCTTAAGTGCCTGGGGAACCATACGGTTGATAATTTTAAAGTAGCCCCCACCAACAAGTTTCTTAAACTTAACGACTGCAAAATCTGGCTCAATGCCAGTAGTATCACAATCCATCACTAACCCAATTGTTCCAGTTGGAGCAATCACAGTGGTTTGTGCATTACGATAACCATATTTCCCACCTAGATCTAAAGCTTGATCCCAGGCACGTCGGGCTGCTTTGACCAAACCAGTATCTGGGCAATTTTCAGCATCAAGGATCACTGGAAGAACAGATAAATTTTCATATTTATCTGTTACCCCATGAGCTGCACGATGATGATTTCTCATCACCTTCAACATCGCATCTTTATTTTTAGCATAACACGAAAAAGCCCCTAATTCTTTGGCCATTTCTGCTGAAGTGGCATAAGAGACACCCGTCATCAAGGCGGCAAGACCACCTGCAATAGCGCGCGCTTCAGGGCTGTCATAGCTTAATCCGGACGCCATAAGCAGCCCACCTATATTTGCATATCCTAAACCCAGGGTCCTAAACTCATATGATTTTTGCGCAATAGCTTGAGAAGGAAACTGAGCCATAAGTACTGAAATTTCAAGAGTAATGGTCCACAATCTTACGGCATGCTCGAAAGCCTGCAGATCAAGCCCAAATTCACTCTTTTGAGCGGTAGGGTTTAAAAATGTATAAAGGTTTAAAGAAGCAAGATTACATGCTGTATCGTCTAAAAACATATATTCCGAGCAAGGATTAGAGGCATTGATGCGGCCGCTTTCAGGACAGGTATGCCATTCATTAATCGTCGTATCAAATTGTACTCCAGGGTCGGCACTCGCCCAAGCTGCATAACCGATTTGATCCCACAACTCTTTAGCGCGGAGAGTTTTAAAAACTTTGCCATCTTTACGCTGAATAAGATTCCATTCCCCATCTTTAAGGACTTGCTCTAAGAAAGTATTGGTCACACGAATGGAATTATTTGAATTTTGCCCTGATACTGTACGGTAAGCTTCAGAATCAAAATCAGTATCATAAACCTTGAAATCTATGGACGTAAAATCCTGTTTTGCAAATTGGATAACACGGCGAATATAGCTGTCTGGAATCATCGCAGCGCGGGCAGCTTTGATTTCTTGGGCTAGTAAATGATTTTGCCTGGGGTCAAAACGAGCTTCACCACTGCCCATTGCACAGGCTTTCATAATTGCATTTAAATGTCGATTTGCAAGCTTTGAGCCTGCAACTAAAGCTGCGACTTTCTCTTCTTCAATCACTTTCCAGCTAATAAATTCTTCAATATCCGGGTGATCAATATCAACAATCACCATTTTTGCTGCACGACGCGTTGTTCCACCAGACTTAATTGCACCAGCAGCACGGTCGCCAATCTTTAAAAAGCTCATTAATCCCGAGGACTTTCCTCCTCCTGAAAGTGGCTCTCCTTGCCCTCGGATGTTTGAAAAATTTGTTCCGGTACCTGAGCCATATTTGAACAAACGAGCTTCTCGCACCCATAAATCCATAATACCGTTTTCATTCACTAGATCGTCATCAATGCTTTGAATGAAGCAAGCATGAGGTTGGGGGCGCTCGTAAGCTGAAACAGAGCGCGTCAACTTCCCAGTTTGATGATCAACATAATAATGTCCTTGCGCCGGCCCATCAATGCCATAAAACCAATGTAACCCTGTGTTAAACCATTGTGGCGAATTGGGGGCTCCAATTTGTCGACATAGCATATAACGCATTTCATCATAAAAAGCTTTAGCATCTTCTTCAGTATCAAAATAACCACCTCTCCAGCCCCAATAAGTCCAAGCACCAGCCATTCGATCAAATACTTGACGTGCTGAAGATTCAGAGCCAAAGCTCGGGGCTTTAGATTCATCAGAAACTCGACGCCTTAACCACTCAGGAATCCCTTTTTCATTTACAGCTTTAAGCACACTTGGAATGCCTGCTTTGCGAAAATATTTTTGCGCCAGAATATCACAAGCAACCTGAGACCAATCTGCAGGCACTTCGATATCTTTTAGTTCAAATACAATGGATCCATCTGGATTACGAATCTCACTGTTTGTGGTTCGAAACTCAATATCTGCATAAGGAGATTGATCTTTGGTTGTAAAGTGTCGCTGAATCTTCATTTATGCTTCCTTGCTCAAAATTTATCGGAACAATCCGACACAAAAATCAATATGTTGTTGTCTAATTAATCATTTCATACTACATATTGATTGAAACACATCATACGGTCAATAGGGTTTCCATGTTAAATTTACAAAATATTTCCCCCTCTTCTCTCAGAGCTTTGAAAACTTTGCTTATCTATCTGTGGCCCTCTAATGAAGCAGGATTGAAAGCCCGAATTGTAGGTGCAATGACACTTTTAATCTTTTCAAAAGCTATTAACGTAAGTGTACCAATCTTCTACAAGAAATCTATTGATGCTTTATCTAATCCAACTTTAAGCCTGGTTATAGTACCAATTGGTTTCCTGATAGCTTATGGAGTCGCACGCATTCTTGCCCAAGCTTTTAATGAATTAAAAGACGCTTTATTTGCAAAAGTTAGCCAACGATCCATACGGACAGCAGGACTTGAAACTTTCAGGCATCTTCACCAACTCAGTCTTCGTTTTCATCTCGACCGCAAGACAGGAGGGTTAAGCCGAGCGATCGAGAAAGGTATTCAAGCAATTGATACTATCTTACAGTTTTCAATGTTTAATATTGTACCAACCATAATTGAGATTTTATTTGTCTGCTGCATGCTGTGGACTTTTTATGAAACAATCTTTATGGTTCTTACTTTGGTGACCGTTATAATTTATATTTGGTATACTCTTGCTATTACTGAATGGCGTACGACCTTCGTTAGAGATATGAACCGAGTAGATTCGGAAGCCAATGCAAAAGCAATTGATAGTTTATTAAACTATGAGACTGTTAAGTATTTTGGTAATGAAACACACGAAGAGCAACGTTTTGACGCCTCTTTAAAAATCTTTGAAAAAGCAGCTGTCAAATCGAAAGTTAGTTTATCCACCCTTAATATAGGACAAGGTATCATTATAGCTTTAGGATCAAGTACCATTATGATCTTAGCGGCCTACCGCATTATAAAGGGAACGATGACCCTAGGGGATTTGGTTCTCGTGAATGCCTATCTAATTCAGCTCTACATGCCATTAAACATTTTAGGTTTTGCTTATCGTAGTATTAAAATGGCCTTAGTTGATATTGAACAGATGTTTGGATTTTTAGAAGTTAAACCTGAAGTTTCCGACCAACCTGCTGCGCCAGATCTCCAGATTAGTAAAGGAGAAATTGTCTTTGATGACGTTAGTTTTGGTTATAATTCTGATAGAATTGTTCTTCATAACCTCTCATTTACCGTTCCCCCAGGAAAAACTCTGGCGATTGTTGGTTCAAGTGGAGCTGGAAAGTCAACAATCTCTCGATTACTATTCCGTTTTTATGATGTCAAGCACGGTTCAATTCGTATTGATGGTCAAGATATTCGCAATGTTACCCAACATAGTCTTCGTAAAGCCATTGGAATTGTACCTCAGGATACGGTTTTATTCAATGATACCATCTTTTATAATATTGCTTATGGTAACCCGCATGCCACATTTGAAGAAGTACAAAAGGCTGCAAGATTAGCTGAGATCCATTCATTCATTAGTGAACTTCCAGCAGGCTACGATACAGCAGTTGGGGAAAGAGGTCTAAAGCTTTCTGGTGGTGAAAAGCAACGTATTGCGATTGCACGAACAATCTTGAAAAACCCGCTAATCTTCCTGTTTGATGAGGCAACTTCTGCTCTTGATACACATACTGAAAAAGCGATCCAAGTTCAACTTAAAGCTATGTCAGCAAATCACACCACCTTGATCATCGCCCACCGTTTATCAACTGTAATCGATGCAGATGAAATTATTGTACTTGATAAAGGACGTATTATTGAACGTGGTACTCATCAGGACTTACTTAAAATTAATAGCCATTATGCAAAAATGTGGTTACGTCAACAAGAAGCTCAAGAAAAACAGAGTTCTCTGTTACCCATTATAGAAAATCCCATCCTTACATCTTAAGATTTAAAGTTTAGAAGGTACTAGACAACGAGAACTTTTTTATTTTTCTTATTGTACTAAGGAGATTAATTAATTTAAGGTCTTTGCAAACCTCTCAATTAACTCATCCGCTGCTTTAATCGCTTTCCTATATCTTAAGTAGCTTGTTATGTTAGTTAATTCCCAACTCCTAGTTAGAAGCAGAATATATCCATTGCTACTACAAAGGCATTGGTCAAAAACATGGATAGCTGTCAACGTCGTCCTAATTCCTATCTTGAAAGATCCTAGAC
>JACVCA010000107.1 GCA_016742295.1 Alphaproteobacteria bacterium
AAATAAAAACGGCCTTTGTACCTACAAAACAAAAGTAAGTCGAGAGAGGCTATCGTACCTGACGTTCTTTAGCGTGATGAGGAATTAAATCTATCTCACAATCAAGTGGTGGGTGGTCCAAATTCAAGGTAGGTGGCAAAATACCATGCTTAAGTGCAAGAATACTGAAAATAGCCTCAACCCCCCCTGCAGCTCCAAGCAAGTGACCCACCGATGATTTGGTTGATGACATGGAAAGTGTATCTAAAGTTGCACCAAACAAGCGTTTTACGGCTGTCATTTCAGCTATATCTCCCGCAGGAGTTGATGTTCCATGAGCGTTAACATAGCCGATATCTTCTGGATTAAGGTTAGCACTTTTAAGCGCTGCTTTCATAGAACGATAAGCCCCCTCTCCATCTTCAGCCGGTGCTGTAATGTGATAGGCATCTCCAGACATGCCGTAACCTACAATTTCTCCATAAATTGTTGCACTCCGCTTCTTGGCGTGCTCTAGTTCTTCAAGTACAACGATTCCTGCACCTTCTCCCATGATAAAACCGTCTCGATCTTTATCCCAAGGTCGTGACGCTTTTTCGGGGGTATCATTATAAGCAGTAGATAAGGCACGTGCCGCCGCAAAGCCAGCAATTCCAATTCTTGAAACTGCAGCCTCAGCCCCACCTGCGATCATCACATCTGCATCACCCTGTTGAATCATACGTGCAGCATCACCAATAGCATGTGCTCCTGTCGAGCAAGCTGTAACCACGGAATGATTGGGGCCTTTGAATTTATATTTAATAGAAACATGACCAGACACAAGGTTAATCAAACATGAAGGAATGAAAAATGGGCTAACCCGGCGTGGTCCTTGTTCTTTCAAAAGTATTGAAGTCTCATAAATATTTTGAAGTCCTCCGATGCCTGAGCCAATTATAACCCCGGTACGTTGCCGAGATTCCTCCTCCTCTGGCATCCACCCTGAACATTCAATTGCTTGACTCGCAGCTGCAATACCATAGGTAATAAATTGATCAACTTTACGTTGTTCTTTCAATGTAAGCCAATCATCGGCATTAAAAAGTCCCCGATTTGAATCGCCATGAGGTACCATACCCGCAATTTTACAAGCCAAATCAGAGACATCGAATGAATCAATTTTTTTTATACCGGATTTACTGGCAATAAGATTCGCCCACGATGACTTAGCATCTCCTCCGAGAGGAGTAACCAGACCGTAACCAGTGACCACTACACGCTTCATCTTAGCATCGCTTCTTTAAAAGTTAATACTATATATAGACTTAAGCTGCTTTTACATGCTCTTCAATATACGCAATTGCATCTTTAACTTTTTGAATTTTTTCAGCTGCTTCGTCAGGAATTTCACAACCAAATTCCTCTTCAAAAGCCATAACGAGTTCAACAGTATCTAAACTATCAGCACCTAGATCATCAACGAAGCTTGCATTCTCAGTTACTTTGCTTTCTTCCACACCAAGATGTTCAACAACTATTTTCGTCACTCGCTCTTTTACACCGCTCATTGACACGTCCTCTTCTTAAAAGTTAAATCTGGCCCTAACTTTAGCGCCTTTAAAGTTCTTACGCAAGCCATCTAGCTGCGCGATACTGCCTAGCATAGTTTTGCTTTATTTCCAACTCCCATTTTATTCTGAGAAGATCCGCCTGTATGACCAAATGACTTAAATCATTTCAGTTAAGCTAAATGGATGAAGAAAATACTAATCCACCTCAAACCTAAAACACAAGAAAATTGTCACCTATTATAGTTAGGATGATTGTCCTAATGTAAACAAGGCAAATAGGACTTACTTCCATTTCCATTCCAAGGCGAGAGTTGCACAACTCATCTATTAAATCATTGCCATTCCGCCATTGACATGCAAGGTCTGACCTGTGACATAGGCTGCTTCTTCACTAGCAAGATACAACCCGGCATAACCGATTCCTTCTGGCGTTCCCATACGGTTTTCTGGAATTTTAGCTAAAATTTTATCTCTTTGGTCCTCTGTCAATTCTTCTGTCATCGCTGAGGCAATAAACCCAGGAGCAATACAGTTTACAGTTATGTTCCTGTTAGCAACTTCTGCAGCTAAAGATTTTGCCATACCCATCATACCGGCTTTTGAAGCCGCATAGTTGGTTTGTCCAGGATTACCTGTTACTCCTACAATCGATGTTATGTTCACCATCCGACCCCAGCGACGCTTTAGCATTCCCCTTAAAGCTGCACGTGAAAGATAAAATGCAGCACTTAGGTTTACATCTAAAACTTGCTGCCATTCCTCATCCTTCATCCGCATCATAAGCCCATCACGAGTTAAACCTGCATTATTAATCAAAATATCAATTTGTCCCATCACTTCTTCTGCCTGAGAAATAAGGGAATTTGCAGCCGATGCAGTTGCTAAATTGCATGGGATTACATGACACCGAGAACCTAATGTTGCGGCTTTCTGTTCAAGCAGCTCAACGCGAGTCCCGGTTAATGCAACCGTTGCCCCTTGCTGAGGAAAAACTGAGGCAATCGCCCCCCCAATCGCGCCAGAAGCCCCAGTTATTAAAGCATACTTTCCTTTTAAATCAAACATATAGACCTCATGGTAAAAGTTTCAAAAATGCTTCAATATCTTGTGGAGTATTCAAAGCAACCGCCTTTAATTCTGAATTAATTCGTTTAGTTAAACCCGTTAGGACCTTACCTGCTCCCACTTCTACTACTTCAGAAATGGGGTACTGCGAAAGACTTTCAATTGTTTCACGCCACCTTACCTGTCCTGTTACTTGTTCAACCAGGCTTTTTTGCAAAACTTCAGGATTGGTTTCAAATTTAGCCGTCACATTGGTAATTACAGGAACTAAAGCTTTAGAAAAAGTAACTTTATTTAATGTCTCTGCCATAATTGTCTCTGCAGGTCCCATCAAAGGACAATGAAAAGGCGCACTCACCGGCAACAGGATGCTACGCTTGGCACCTTTTTGAGTCGCAAGTTCCATGGCCCGTTCAACAGCCTCTTTGTGACCACTGATGACAACTTGCCCCGGGGCATTATCATTAGCAACTACACAAACTTGCCCTTGAGCAGCGTTTTGCACAATTGATGCAACATCTTGAATATCAAGGCCTAAAATTGCAGCCATACTTCCCTGCCCTAAGGGAACAGCTTCCTGCATGGCCCACCCACGTGTACGAAGTAATCGCGCGGTATCAGACAATTTTAGAACTCCAGCTGCTGTTAAAGCCGCATATTCGCCAAGAGAATGTCCTGCTACACAATATGCAAGCTGTGAAATATTTAAATTTCCCAGCTGTTTAAGAACATGAATGAAGGCCATACTTACCGCCATCAAAGCAGGTTGTGCGTTTTCAGTTAAAGTCAGATCTTCAAGGGGACCTTCAAAGATAAGCTTGCTTAGTTTTTGACCTAATGCTTCATCTACTTCTTCAAACACTTCCTTTGCCTCAGGAAATGCTTTATAGACCTCATACCCCATCCCTACAGATTGTGATCCTTGTCCTGGAAAAACAAAACAATACATTTTTAAAAACCCTTATATATGAATTATTATAGATTCTTTTGCCTTCTTGATTTTAATAAACTTCATCAAAAGCTGATAACACTTGCACGTTTGATGTCAAGCCCCCATATTAGGGGCATGTTAAGGGATGTGAAAACTAAATGATGATTGGTAAAGAATATAAATTTATTATTATCCTATTGATGATTGCAATTGCGGTTTCAGAAGCAGCTACGGATATTTATATTCCAAGCTTGCCTGGACTTGTCGCTTATCTTAACTCCAATGAACAAACACTTTCCCTTACCTTATCGATGGGATTATTTGGCTTTTGTGTTGCTGCTTTCATTTATGGTCCCCTCTCAGACTCTTTGGGCCGTAAAAAGGTGATAATGTTTGGAATGTTTATCTTTACCCTTGGATCCTTCGCTTGCAGTTTTTCCCAAAACGCCTATTTCCTTCTTTTTGCAAGATTTATTCAAGGATTGGGAATTGCAACACCTTATGTAATTGGGATTGCAATTGTCAACGATCTTTATCATGAAGAACAATTCTCTAAAATTATGTCTAATATTCATATGGTTGTTTCAATATCTCCTGCGATTGCACCAATTCTTGGCGGTTATATTGATCATTATTTTGGATGGCAAATGAGTTTCATCATTATCGGAGTGATTGGATTTACTCTATTATTAGGCTTTCGCTTCTTACCAGAAACTCATATTACAAAACATTTAACGCCAATGTCTCTTAGAAATATTTTATTCAATTATCGCAGACTTATCTCCAATCGTATGTTTATGAATTATGCTCTCATTTCTGGGATAACCTATGCGGGTATATGGTGCTATATCTCTACCATTCCGTTTTTTCTTAGCATGCTTAGCATTAAAGTGACCGCATACGGGTATTATCATGCTGTACTCGTGCTAGCGTGCTTTATTGGAACTTATATTAATAGCCGTAATGTCGAGAGATACGGCGTCAACAAAATGTTGGCAGGCTCAATATTTCTCTCTGCTGCGGGTGCAGTCTGTTTAGTGCTGGTAACTCTACTGTGGCAACAAGCTCCTAAAATAATCTGTGCAGCGATGGCAATTTACTGTATAGGCATGGCAGGGGTCTTTGCTAATGCAACTACACGTGCCATGGAAGTGTTCCGGGATATTAAAGGGTCTGCTTCTTCGGCTTTAGGGTGCATTGAATGTTTAGTTCCAGCCGCGTTTGTCTGTATTCTTGGTTATTTTAAGAGTGATACAATGCTAGCACCTGCAATTGCTATACTAATTGCTGCATGCTCTTCGCTTGGATTGTATCTTTGGCTAAGCTTTGACAACTATCGTTTAAGTGTTAAAAAAATAAAACCTCAAAAACGACAGCGCGCTGCTTAATATAGGTAACAGGATTAAAATGGTTTCAATAAAAAAACGTCAGCTGGGTTTATGGAGAGCCACATCACTTGTGGTAGGTAATATGGTTGGTGCCGGTATCTTTCTCTTGCCAGCTTCACTTGGAATTTATGGCGGGATTGGGCTTCTTGGATGGATTTTTACAGCCTTTGGAGCCATTTGTCTTGCACTCGTCTTTGCACGTTTAAGCCATCACTTTCCTAGGCTAGGGGGGCCTTATGCCTATAGCCGTGAAGCTTTTGGAGACTTCATTGGTTTTCAGATGGCGTGGAGCTATTGGGTAGCGAATTGGGTCAGTAATGCTGCAGTTGCAATCGCCTTTGTGAGCTACCTCAGCATATTTTTTCCGAGTCTTGTTACAAAACCCAATCATGCTCTGCTTTTAGCAATTTCAACAGTCTGGCTTTTGACATTTATTAATATAAGGGGAGCTCGGTCAGCGGGTACTGTACAATTG
>JACVCA010000108.1 GCA_016742295.1 Alphaproteobacteria bacterium
ATTTTCACCTGTAACAGCTTTTAACAAGCCTTGAAAACGCTTTCGCCCTTCAATACTTTCAATGGTAGTGACCTTAATTCGATGACCACAAAAGCGTTCAAAATCAGCTTTTGCAACCAAAGGACGGTCAAGCCCAGGAGAAGAAACTTGAAGCATATAGGGATTTTTTATGGGATCAGCGACATCCAACAAAGCTGAAGACTCGCGACTTACCAAAGCACAATCCCGCACTGTAATTGGCGTTCCATCCAAACGCTCAATTAAAATTTCAAGTGTTGCCCGCTGTGATCCTTGAAGTTGTAAACGAACAATATTGTACCCCATATTTGCTAAAGAGGCCGCCAGAATATGTTCAATACGTGCTTCAACTGTCATAGTTTAAATAATTTGACCACCCTTAGCTGATGCGTATGAAAACAAAAAGGTGGACTATATAATGCCCACCCTTTATTTTCCAACAAAACCCGTGCCGAAGCAGGGCGAAACTTTATGAATAATATCTATTTCCCAGAATATTGCAAGGAATTTTTGTACCTATGTTCTAGGATTTAAAAAAAGCTTATATCAAGAAGAAGTATTGACCCAAAAATTTTGAAAGGTATAGTGTGCATGTGCCCCTGTGGCGGAACCGGTAGACGCGGCAGACTCAAAATCTGTTAACCGTGAGGTTGTGGGAGTTCGAGTCTCCCTGGGGGCACCAATTTTTTCTTTATGCTAATTTTAAGTTTGATTGAACAACAATTCAAAAGAAATTTCTTTTTATTTAAAGTAGGGTATTAAAAAAAATTACTCCTTATTTCGTTTTTGAGTTTCAAGCAGTATATCGCGTCCCAGAGGCGCTGCTACAGATCCTCCCCATCCTCCATGCTCAACGACAACCGAAACAGCATAGCGCGGATCATGAACAGGTGCAAAGCCGACAAACATAGCATGATCCCTATCTTTCCAAGGACGCTCAAGAAGGTGGAGCCCTCTTTCGCGTTCTTGCATCGTAATACGCTTAACTTGTGTTGATGAAGTTTTTCCTCCCATCTCCCACCCTTGTTCCAAGATTTTTGCTCCTCTTGCAGTTCCCTTTGCTCCATTCACAGCTTGATTCATTCCTTCAGTAACAATTGAGAGTGAACTTGCTTTAAAACCGAGTGAAGATACCTCTTCTTTAGGCAGCACAGTATTCCCAATGGCGAAAAGTAATTTTGGGCTAACTGCTTTTCCACCATTCACTAACCTTGAAACCATTAAAGCTAATTGCAAAGATGTTACAAGAAGGTAACCCTGACCAATTCCTGCAAGAATGGTTTCTGCAATTGTCCAAGTATGTCCGTAATGTTCTTTCTTCCAAGCTTTATCTGGAATTAACCCTGCTTTCTCTCCAGGAAGTTCAATACCTGTTAAATCCCCAAGCCCACATCGACGACTAACTTCAGCAATTTTTTCAATCCCAATCTTTTGAGCGAGGATATAGAAGAAGACATCACAAGAAGTTGCTAATGCTTCGATTACGTTAACAGAACCATGACCACCTTTCTTCCAGCAATGAAATCTGTGGTTGTTAAGCCGCATGTGACCATGACAAGACACACGATCTTGCGGAGTAATAATATTAGATTCTAAAGCTGCCAAAGCAATCAGCATCTTAAAGGCAGACCCTGGTGAATATTCTCCGCTAACTGCCTTATTCGTAAGGGGATTATAAGGGCTATGAAGCAGTCCTTTCCACTGTTCTGATTGAATGCCTGTGGTAAAGAGATTGGGATCAAAACTGGGAAATGAACATAATGCAAGAACCTCTCCTGTATGAATTTTCATCACTACCGCGCTTGCACTTTGCTGTTGAGAAAGTATCAGATTTACAGTATTTTGCAATTGTATATCAATTGAAAGTGTAACATCTATTCCAGGCTGACACGGGGTATAATTGATTTCCCTTATGACACGCCGCTTTGCATTGACTTCAATTTCACGGTATCCCGGCACACCTTGAAGGGTTTCATCAAGGGATTTTTCAATTCCAACTTTCCCTATCTTGAATCCTAAAAGTTTGCGCAAAGGGTGGTCTTTAGCTTCTTCTTCTGAAGCTGTTTGAATATAACCAAGGATATGAGCTGTTCTTTCACCATATAGGTAGGCGCGACTTAATCCTTCTTCAATAAAAACCCCGGGCAGGTCAGGTGCATGTACTTCCATCAAGCTTACTTCTTGCCAAGTTAAATTTTCCTTGATGATGACTGGCATAAAGACTGGAGAACGCTTTATTTCTCGCAAAACTCGCTCTACTGTTCCTGTCTCCAGACTAATTCTTGCATTTACCTTATGAAGAGTATCAGTAAGATTTTTACCTGCTTCCTTGAGGATGACCAAGCGAAAATTCTTAGAATTAGTAGCAAGCTTATAACCATATCTATCTAAAATTAGCCCTCTCTGAGGAGGCAGCAATTCAAGCTTGATACTGTTTCCTTGGGCAAGAGTTAAATAATGCTCTGATTTCCAGATCTGCAGATAATACATTCGTCCCAAAAGGGTAACTCCCAGAGCTGCTTTTATGCTTCCTAAAAGGACTGCGCGACGAGTAAATGCAGATTTAGTATCATCTTTGCTCGACATAGCTTAGTGCTTCCTTGGAACACAATTGTGCGCTTTAAAAAGAATGAGGGTAAGGAGGGGATACAATAAGATTGCAAGACTCAGTTGGAATAGAAGAGAAAGAGGGTCAATAAAAGAATGGATTAAAATCATAAAAACACCCCACTCAAGAACCTGAGTCACGACAAGGTAAAATATTAATCCCCCCCATATCAGCATAAAAGATCTACCCCCTAGATGCTGTTTTATTTCCCAACCAATCGCATAGGCACTTAAAAGCAGGCATGAGGAAAATCCAAAGGGGTTTCCGGTGATACTATCACGAAAAAGACCCATAAGTATAATAATGAGAGGCGGAATTAAATCTGGTCGATATATTACCCAATAATAAAGCCCAGAAAATAAAAAATGAAAATCAAAACTTAAAAAAAATGGTATAATTACACTATCAATTGCAGTAAGCATAAATAAAGTTAAGGTTGGTATACCCTGTAATACGCGCAAATAAAAATTTTCTACAACTGGGAAGGCCATAAATAGACTGCCTTAATCATTAGAAATGTCTTGAGAAAAAGGAGGATTAAGTAAAACTTGGACATACTCTAATTGATCCCAGACTAGGGGAGAACGAACGTATTGGACATGGTCACGTACAACAACCGTTCCTAATAACAGCCCATAAGGAAATACGCCTCCCTTGCCCGACGTTATAACGCGCTCCCCTTGCTTAACTATCTCCTCGCTCGGGAAATGTATAAGTTTTGGCAAACTGGAGTTGGTCCCGCTCAAGATAGCTTGAGCTCTGGATGTTTCAAATACTACTGGGATCCTGGAACTTGAATCGGTAATTAATAACACCCGAGATGTCGTTTCTCCCACTTCTATAATTCTTCCCAGTACCGCATTTTCTGCAATAACAGGCTGCCCCTTCTTAATACCATTTCTACTGCCTGCATTTAAGAGGAGGTTTTGAGTCAGAAGACCGGAAGGATAAGTGATAACACGGGCGGTGAGCATCGGAGATGCTTCTTCTTCTACAATGTATAGTTGTTGTTTTAGAGATTTATTTTCGGCACTTAAGCGGTAAGCTAACTCTTGCCATTTCTTAAGGGCATGGTTTTCTTGTCGGAGGCGTTTATTGAGCGCATGAGCACTCAAAATATCATTGAAATTTTTAACGCCAGATTGCACCCAATCTATTCCAAATGATGTCTGCCTAATCAGAGGTGCAGAAAGATTCATTAAATAAATACGGAATGTTTTAATAGGTCTGACTTGATTTTGATCTGCAATTAACAATGATAATGACAAAAAGAATGCGACTAACAACCAGAGTGCATGACTACGCAGCTTTAAAAAATGGAAAATTCTTTTTGGAATACAATTATCACGTGTCACTTCAAATAGAGGTGTGGTTAACATCTGTGATTTCACGTTTAGTTGTAATTTTGTCCAAATATCTTAGTCTTTTTTTTAATACATACTGATTAATACATCTTTAAGAGCTTTCATCTGCTCAAGCGCAATCCCCGTTCCAAGTGCTACACATGTCAAAGGTGATTCTGCAACAGAGACCGGTAGTCCAGTTGCTTCTCTTAACACCCCATCCAGATTCGATAAGAGAGAACCACCTCCTGTTAGAACAATTCCTTTATCAACAATATCTGCTGAAAGTTCGGGAGGAGTATGTTCCAAAGCTACTTTAACAGCTTCAATAATGCCTGCCACAGGTTCCGTAAGGCTCTGAGCCACTTGACGTTCACTCATTTCAATTTCTTTTGGAATACCATTGACCATATCTCGACCTTTGATTTGCATGACACGTCCATTACCTTTGGCTGGTGCCATCGCAGAGCCAATTTCTTTTTTAATGCGCTCGGCTGTGCTTTCACCGATTAAGAGGTTATGATGACGACGAATATAAGCAATAATGGCATCATCCATACTATCGCCGCCAATGCGAACCGAGCGAGCATAGACAATTCCACCTAGAGAAAGTACCGCAACTTCGGTAGTTCCACCCCCAATATCAACAACCATCGAACCAGTCGGCTCTGTTACAGGCAAACCTGCTCCAATAGCAGCAGCCATAGGCTCTTCAATAAGAAATACTCGTCGTGCCCCTGCACTTTCTGCAGATTCTTGGATTGCGCGTCGCTCTACTGCGGTTGATCCGGACGGGACACAAATTACGACTTGTGGACTTACGAAGCTGCGACGATTATGTACTTTGTGAATGAAATGTTTGATCATTTCCTCCGCAATTTCAAAATCAGCAATAACTCCCTCTCGCAAGGGGCGAATCGCTTGGATGTTTCCGGGAGTTCTTCCAACCATCTGTTTGGCTTCTTCACCCACAGCAAGCACTTGCTTGACACCTTTAACCATTGTAATTGCGACAACAGAAGGTTCGTTAAGTACAATTTCCCCACCTTTAAGACAGACCAAAGTATTTGCTGTACCTAGATCAATCCCCATATCTGCAGAAAACATACCGAGGAGCTTTGTCAACATTTTTCTCGCCTAATTGTGGACTGTTAAAACTGAACCATTAAATGAGGTCTGCAGTATGTTTACGATACTGCGAGTATCAGGTCTATAGTAAAGTAAGCAGAATTTTTTGAGCTTGACAATTAAAATATTAAAAAATTACAAAAATTAAAAAATTTTAAGTATTTAGCCAATATTTTAAATTTTTTCCTTTTCTACGTTCATTCAAGATAATTAAGCAAATATCTAGGGAACAGTGATAA
>JACVCA010000109.1 GCA_016742295.1 Alphaproteobacteria bacterium
AACTACATGTATCCGTTGGGAGAAGCTTACTAAAAACGAGAAAAACATGCTCGATTATTACCATCGGTCAAAGCAGCTAGCTCACCAAAAGATAAATTCAGAATTAGAGAATTTAATCCTTTGTACGCGGCATAATTATGGGTTTGGCCCACAACGAATTGCCATTTATCTTATCCGAGAACATGGTATTCATCTATCCTCCTCAACCATATGGCGGCTTTTAAAAAAGTCAGCAGTAAAATCATTAAAACGCTATCGCTCTCGTTGCAAACCAAAACGTTATAGCCGAGGGATTCCAGGAGAACATGTCCAAATGGAAGTAACTAAAATACGGCCAAAATATTATCAATTTACAGCTATTGATGATTGTACCAGGTTGCGTGTCTTACGCTTATATTCACAAAAAACTGCTGCAAATGCTGTGCTCTTCCTTGGTGAAGTACTAAGCGCTTTTCCTTTCCCCATTCAACGAATTTAAACCGATTGGGGCACTGAGTTTTTTAATGATGCTTTACAAGAAGAGCTTATGGTCCATTATGTCAAGTTCCGCCCTATCAAGCCCAGAACACCTCACTTAAATGGCAAAATAGAAAGGTCACAGCAAACAGATAAAGCAGAGTTTTATAGTCTGCTTAATTTAAAGGACTTATCTTTGCCTTTAGAAAAGCTACTTGCTGAGTGGGAGTATTTTTATAACCATAAGCGGCCTCATACTTCTGTTAAGGGCAAAACTCCTTATGAGAAGTATTTAGAACTAGAAGATAAGATACCTTTTCAAGATGAGGTAACTCAAGCTTATTGGGATAGCCCAGCTGAAACAATTGTACCAAGAAACAGCAAGTACCTTGCTTGGATAAAGGAGCATAAGTTATCTTTTCTTCCTGAAATGTAGCGTATGTAGTGAAACATCACAATTTTATCTTCATGAGGCTCCAAGATTAATACACACCTTATAAATTTAGAATCTTATATTAATTCTTTTTGGGCTTCCGATTTTCTTCCGGAAGTGTGATAAGAGATTTTGGCCAATCTCTAAATCCTTTAGTTTTAATGGTGGGCGATGACGGGATTGAACCGCCGACCCTCTCGGTGTAAACGAGATGCTCTACCGCTGAGCTAATCGCCCATTAATTCTTAATTAATGCTCTGAATCTACGGATAATGTTTCTTAAATGCAAGCTCTTTATCAAGGTTAGTTTTAATTCTTAAGGGTAGAAGAGCTCCCATAAAAAAAGGCGAATCATTGCAGATTCGCCTTTTTATATGCAAATTTTCTTTCTTAAGCTGCTACCGCATCTTTTAATGCTTTACCAGCCTTGAATTTTGGAAGTTTTGCGGCTGGAATCTTAATAGCTGCGCCTGTGCGTGGGTTACGCCCTGTAGTTGCAGCGCGATTTGAAATGGAAAAAGTTCCAAATCCGACTAGGCGTACTTCTTCATTCTTTTTGAGAGCCTTAGAGATTGCTCCAAACAAAGCGTCAACAGATTTAGCGGCATCAGTTTTAGTTAGACCAGCTGCGCTAGCTACGGCGGTAATTAGATCATTTTTATTCACAGGTGTTTCTCCTCATAATTATTGTTTTATAAAAAAATAAATTTTTACTCAAAAACAATGCCAGTTTAGTTAACCTAAATCAACAGGTCAATTGCTCTAAAGAGCATTTTTAATTTTTTTAAGGCTGATTCGTGATGTGTCTTATTTAAAAGCATAATTTAACTCTAATAACTTTGAAAATAATTTAAGTACTCATGCTATCATATTAGATTATATATTAAATATAATTTAAATTAAAAGATATCACCTAATAAAAAAAGGATTCCTTTTTAAAGAAGACTTTTTTATTTGTAACAATTAAAGAGTAGCTTAACTTAATGTGCAATAACTCGTCCAGATCTGGGTTTTTTACTCGTTTTAGAGGAGTTTTGATAAATCTGTATGTCTTCTTCCCATACGATAGGTTCTGGCTGCGAGACAAGGGCATGTTTCAGAACCTCTTCAGCACTATGTACCAAAATAATTTCTAACCCTGTTTTGATGTTGGCAGGAATTTCGCTGAGATCTTTTTCATTATCATCTGGAATTAAGACAGTCTTAATACCGCCACGGTGAGCTGCAAGTAATTTCTCTTTAAGCCCCCCAATCGGTAAAACGCGACCACGGAGCGTGATCTCACCAGTCATCGCAATATCTTTACGTACTGGAATTGAAGTTAGGACTGAAACGATTGAAGTAAACATTGCAATGCCCGCTGAAGGACCATCTTTAGGAATAGCGCCTTCGGGAACATGGATATGAATATCACGCTTTTCAAAAAGAGGTGGAGCAATCCCGAATGCAGTTGATTTCGAGCGTACATAGCTTGCTGCAGCTTGGACCGATTCTTGCATAACGTCTCCAAGCTTACCTGTAATCATCATTTTACCTTTTCCAGGTAACATGACAGCCTCAATAATCAAGAGCTCTCCTCCGACTTCAGTCCAGGCTAGTCCCGTTGTAACACCAATCAGATGATTGATTTCTGCTTCCCCAAAACGGTACCGCGGGACGCCTGCAAATTTTTCTAAATTTTCTGAAGAAAGATGAACTTTCTCACTCACGTTCATAACAAGGTCCTTTGTAGCCTTACGACATAGGTTGGCAATCTCACGTTCAAGGTTACGAACCCCTGCTTCGCGCGTATAACGTTGTACAAGAGCACGTAAAACCTCATCATCAATTTTGAACTCATGTTCTTTAAGTCCATGTTGTTCAAGCTGCTTGGGAATAAGGTGGTGTTTGGCAATCTCTATCTTCTCATCTTCTGTATATCCAGATAACCTTATGATTTCCATACGATCAAGCAGAGGTTGAGGCATATTTAAGCTGTTGGCTGTGGTCACGAACATGACATCAGAAAGGTCATAATCTACCTCTAAGTAATGGTCATTAAAGGTTGCGTTTTGCTCGGGGTCAAGAACTTCAAGTAGCGCTGAAGAAGGATCTCCTCTCCAATCCGAACCTAATTTATCAATTTCATCAAGTAGAAAGAGAGGGTTCGAGGTCTTTGCTTTTTTCATACCTTGGATGATTTTACCCGGCATTGCACCAATATAAGTGCGTCGGTGCCCACGTATTTCTGCTTCATCACGCACTCCCCCAAGTGACATGCGCACAAAGTGTCGGTCTGTTGCATTAGCAATTGATTTTCCCAAAGATGTTTTACCAACGCCTGGAGGGCCTACAAGGCATAAAATAGGGCCTTTGATTTTACCAACACGTTGCTGGACAGCAAGGTATTCGAGAATACGTTCTTTAACTTTGTACAAGCCATAATGATCTTGATCTAAAATCTTTTGGGCATCTTCTATATTATTGCGGATTTTTCCACGTTTTTTCCAAGGAATACCAATGAGCCAATCAAGATAATTTCTTACGACAGCAGCTTCTGAGGACATAGGGCTCATTGTACGAAGCTTTTTAACTTCAGAAAGTGCTTTTTCTTTAGCTTCTTTTGAAAGCTTTGTCTTCTTAATGCGGTTTTCAAGCTCACTGATTTCATCTCGGCCATCTTCAACTTCGCCTAGTTCTTTTTGGATCGCTTTCATCTGTTCGTTGAGATAGTATTCGCGTTGTGATTTTTCCATTTGGCGTTTCACACGTTTGCGAATACGACGTTCCGTTTGCATGACACTAATTTCAGCTTCCATCAGGCCACATACGCGCTCTAGACGTTGACTAATATTAGGCATTTCGAGAATGTCTTGTTTTTCCGGAATTTTGAGAGCGACATGGGCTGTAATGCTATCTGCAAGCTTACCAGGAGATTCAATTCGAGAAATTGTCGATAACGCATCAGGGGTAACTTTACCGCTTAACTTGATATATTGCTCAAACTGCGTAAGCGCAGTGCGCATAAGCATATCAAGTTCTTTGCTGTTACCTTCTATCTCTTCAATAGGTTCGGCGAAAGCTTGGAAATAGTCTTCGTCGCCAGCAAAACGCAAAACCCGAGCTCGTGTAATTCCTTCTACCAGAACTTTAACAGGACCGTCAGGAAGTTTAAGCAGTTGTAAGACTGTTCCAATCGTTCCTACGTTGTAAAGATCGCGCGTCGTAGGGTCGTCTTGAACAGCATTCTTTTGGGTAACCAAAAGGATTTTTTGATCTCTTTTCATAACGTGTTCAAGAGCATGAACAGATTTTTCGCGCCCTACAAGCAAGGGAACAATCATATGAGGGAGAACAACAATATCTCGTAATGGCAGAACCGGATACAGTATGCCACTCGGTAATTCAAACTTTGCAGACTTTGTCAATGATGTGCCTCATAAAAATTATAGAGAAACGTGCTCTAAATTAAAAAAGCTATTTTTCAGCTTTTCGGCTGGCTCCGTGAACAGGTTTTGCATAAATCATTAGTGGTTTTTGTCGTCCTTGCACCACTTCTTTATTAATCACAACTTCTTCTATGCCTTGAACATTAGGAAGAAAGAACATGGGATCAAGTAAGATTGATTCTAAAATGGAACGCAATCCACGTGCACCAGTCTTACGTTTAATCGCCTTTTTTGCGACTTCTGTCAAGGCATTATCTGTAAAAGTTAATTTTACATTCTCCATTTCAAATAATTTTTGATATTGTTTGATCAAAGCATTCTTTGGTTGTGATAAAATTTCTATTAAGGCAGCTTCGTCGAGATCTTCCAAGGTAGCAACAACCGGTAAGCGCCCAACAAATTCAGGAATAAGTCCAAATTTTAAGAGATCTTCCGGTTCAATTTCTCTTAATATTTGGCCAGTTTGACGATCTTCTGGTGCTTGAACATTTGCACCAAAGCCGAGTGAAGTTCCACGGCCACGCTCACTAATAATTTTTTCAAGGCCGGCAAAGGCGCCTCCACAGATAAATAAAATGTTGGTTGTATCGACTTGTAAAAATTCTTGCTGAGGATGTTTACGCCCTCCTTGAGGGGGTACAGAAGCAATAGTACCTTCCATGATTTTTAATAAAGCTTGTTGCACCCCTTCACCTGAGACGTCACGAGTAATAGAAGGATTATCAGATTTACGAGAGATTTTATCAACTTCATCTATATAGACAATCCCCTTCTGTGCTCGCTCTACGTTATAATCGGCAGCCTGTAGAAGCTTAAGGATAATGTTCTCTACATCCTCGCCAACGTATCCTGCCTCAGTGAGTGTGGTTGCATCCGCGATTGTAAAGGGTACATCAATAATACGTGCAAGAGTTTGAGCTAGGAGCGTCTTTCCGCATCCTGTAGGCCCTGCTAAAAGGATATTTGACTTTGCAAGCTCAACTTCATCTGAAGACGGCGACG
>JACVCA010000110.1 GCA_016742295.1 Alphaproteobacteria bacterium
TAATTGCGTTGCTTATAAATTTTTGGGGTGTTTTAGGGAATGGTTTTGCAAGTGAAATTCTAGATGAGAAATCGTACGTTACAGACTCCCATAGGGGATTCATAGGAAATTATACCTTTACTGAGCGTTTAATACATAATCCAGATAAAGTGAGAGAATTTTTGAATCAATATGCCTTTTCTCCGGTTGTAAATAAGCAGTTTGTTGAAAAATCTTCTTCCGACATGCCTGCTTTTGAAATTATTGAAATAGGAATGGGAGAAAAGCGTGTAGTGCAGAATAAAGATTTAATCCTTTATACAAAAGGGATTGCTGATTGTATAGGAATTGCAGTTTGGGAGCCTGAAGAAAAAATAGCTGCTTTATACCATGCTTCAAAAATGGAATTAAGAGATAATGAATTGATGTTCAAAGAACATTTTATTGATGTTATAAAAAAAGACATTCTTGATCTCTCAAAGGTAGAAGTTAATATTATTTCTTTTTATTGGTCTCAAGATGCCTTAACTGTTGTAAAATTATTCCAAAAGAATGGATTTAAAATTACGGGTCTTAGTATTCCTGACGCTGCAAAAGAGAATACTGAGTTTGAAGATAATACATATATTAATAAGAACACAGTTCCATCAAATTATTTGGCTTTCAAAGAAAGGGTTCCTAGGGCTGCGATGTCTCTAAATACGCGTAATGGGCAAGTAGGGTACAAGCTTTATTAGAGAAGTTTAGACCGATCAAAACAAGAGAGTATGTTTGGGTCGTTCAATGACTTGGATAAGCTTGTCGAATTTTTTATTTCTTAATTTTTTATCTAGTCGGGAGTTTAGGGCTTATAAACTTAAAAATGATGAACATTACTTTGAAATTTTATAATAATCTACAAGCTGTTCAAATCTAGGGGAGGATTATAATGAATACACCTCATATTTGCTTTAATCTTTCCAGCTATTTTTTTTGAAGAATTCCTTATTTATAAAATTGCTTACCTTAAAAGCAACGTCTTTCTTGGGAAAAAGGTTATCTTAAGGTTATCTTATGTAAATCTTGCTTCTAACCTTAAAATCACGCTACATATGACCAATAACACTTTTAATTGAGAGAGAAAATGAAGATTAATGGAAATGAAATTCGTCCCGGCTATATTATTGAGCATAATGGACGTCTATGGTCCGCTGTAAAAACCGAACATGTTAAGCCTGGTAAAGGTGGTGCTTACATGCAGGTTGAACTTAGAGATATTCGTAGTGGAACGAAAACCAATGAGCGTTTTCGTGCCAGCGAGTCAGTTGAACGTATTCGTTTGGAAGAACGAGAATTTCAATTTTTGTATGAAGAATCAAGTGAACTTCTTGCCTTTATGGATCAAGAAAGCTTTGAACAGATATCTGTTAAGAAAGATATTCTTGGTGATAGCGTAGCTTTCCTGCAAGAAGGAATGAGCGTGATGGTCTCGATTCATGAAGGGGAAGTCATGAGTATTCGGTTACCCGATACTGTAATTATGACAATCCTAGAAGCAGATCCGGTTGTCAAAGGACAAACTGCAACAGGATCTTATAAGCCTGCTATCTTGGAAAATGGGGTCAGAGTTATGGTTCCCCCTCATATCGAAACTGGCACACGTGTAGTGATTAATACAGTAGAGAGTAGTTATGTTGAACGTGCCAAAGACTAAAGAAAAGGATTAAGGTTTATGTACAGTGGTAGTGGGGCCCATCGTTCTGCTCTTTTAAATGTAATGTGTAATGCTGCAATAAAGGCATCCCGCCGCCTAGTACGGGATTTTGGAGAAGTTGAACAATTACAAGTTTCAACCAAAGGGCCTGGGGATTTCGTATCGGCAGCAGATCATAAAGCTGAAAAAACCCTTTATGAAGAACTCTCGAGAGCTCGGCCTACATACGGTTTTTTAATGGAGGAGTCAGGCAGAATTCAAGGACAGGACGATCGCTTTTGTTGGATTATCGATCCCCTAGATGGGACTACAAATTTTCTCCATGGCATTCCTCATTTTGCGATCTCAATTGCTTTAGAAAAAGAAGGCGAGCTTTTAGCAGGTGTAATCTATAATCCAATTCTTGATGAAATGTATGCAGCAGAGAAAGGTGCAGGCGCTTTTCTTAATAATCGCCGCTTGAGAGTATCAGGAAGACAGAAATTAAATGAAGTTGTGCTTTCGACTGGCCTTGCTATTGAACCTTCTGAAATGGCAGAAATTGCCAAAACTCTTTACCATGTTAGACCTCAGGTTGCGAGTGTTCGAAGTTTTGGTGTTACATCTTTAGATCTTGCTTATGTCGCTGCAGGGCGGCTGGATGGATTTTGGCATACGCGATTTTCACCATGGGATGTTGCGGCAGGAATTGTCTTAGTCCGAGAAGCGGGAGGAAATGTATCGGAAATTAATGGAGGGAAGGATATACTCAAAAACCTTAGTATTCTTGCAAGTACGCAGCATTTACACTCTCTTATTTCTAAAATATTAACTTATTAAGCCTAAAAGGGCTAAATTAATTCTCATTTACCAGCGAACTTTCTCTTCTTAGCTTTAAATATATGTCATTAAGTGCTTTTTTAAACTTCTAAAATTCAACCTAATTAAGTTAATTCAATCCCTTGTAAAAGCTATGTGTTTAGCACATATTATTCATGTAAGAATTATAATGCTATTTCTAGATATTTTTTGTCATACTATTAATAGTTGGTAAGTGGTTTTAATGGTTCGTAGTGTTATTTAATTGTATGCATGGTGTCAAATGCGGGTGCTAAAAGTGGTAGTATGTGTCCGCACTTTTTTAATGTTTTGCTTAAAATAAGCTTTATGTCGTTTTAGAGTAGGATTAAGTTATCAACTTGAGATAAACTCTTCTGACGCCTCTGTTTTGCTCTAAGTCTTGTAGGCCGATGAGGTACTTCAATACATTATTCAGTTTTTTATGATTCCGGTGCTCTGTTATTTTGAGCAATTTCTTTCTAGCTGCTTTATAGCTTTTAAGTTTATCTGTAATCATTAATCTTGGTACATACTTGAGTCCTTTTAAAAGCTTCTTAAAGAACCTAAGAGTAGTTTTTGCACTCCTGGAAGCTGAAACAAAACGCAAGTTAGATGACTTTCTTGTACAAACATACTTTTCAATTTAAAACAGAGGACTGAAAAAGTGTTCAAGGTAGGGAGTTAAGGCTTTTAAGAGATCGCTTTGATTCTCGGTATAATGATTACGAGCTTTTAAAAGACGTAAAGCAAGGCTTTCTGACTTGCCTTCAGGAATTTGAGAAAATTTTGGTCAAGCAGTTGAGGAACTGAAATTTCATGGAGATTTTGAAAGCAAAGACTAAAGTTATGGTGTATTTGGACATAGTTCAGGAACATATGTTAAAAAGTAAGTTTCCAAAAGGGTTTGACCTCAATCAAATCAAAGATACAATCAACTTCAATTGAAAGTACATGTTTTAGGGATGTTATGAAAACAATTGATACGTTGAATCACATAAATTTACAAGGTATGCGTGTGTTGGTGCGCGCTGATTTGAATGTTCCTGTTCAAGAGGGTAAGATTTTGGATACGACACGAATTGAACGCTTGGTCCCCACCTTAAAAGAGTTGATTGCTAAAAAAGCGCGGATCATCATATTGTCCCATTTTGGTCGTCCCGAGGGCAGAGTAAATCGTGAGGACTCACTTCAGCAAGTCTGCCCAGCCTTATCCAAGGTTTTGGGACACAAGGTAAAATTCATTTCTTGCCTACCGAGTGAAGCTCAAGCTGCAGCTCAAAAACTTGAAGACGGTCAAGTGGCGCTGCTCGAAAATTTACGCTTTCATCCTGGTGAGGAACAAGATGATGATGTATTTGCCCAAGACTTGGCGAAACTAGGTGATCTTTATGTGAACGACGCTTTTTCAGTTTCCCATCGTGCCCATGCTTCTGTACATGCTATTACTAAATATTTGCCCGCAATTGCGGGGCGCCTGATGCAAGCAGAGATTAAAGCCCTAACATCTGCTTTAAAAAATCCCCAGCATCCTGTGATTGCAATAGTGGGTGGTGCTAAAGTTTCAACAAAACTTGCTATTTTAAAAAATTTAATAAAAAAAGTTGATATTTTAGTGGTGGGTGGAGGAATGGCCAATACGTTTTTGTTCTCAGATGGTATTGAAATTGGCACCTCACTCTGTGAAAATGATATGATTGAAACCGTCAGGGCTATTCAATATGAAGCACAAATAGCAGCAACAAGAATTATTTTACCTCAAGATGTTGTAGTTGCGAAAAAAATGCAGCCGCCGATCGAGGGGCAGAACTGGAATATTTCTTGTATGCCAACCGACACCATGATTGTGGATATCGGTTCACAAACAATCCTGCTTATTAATCAGGCGTTGAAAAATGCCAAGACTTGCATTTGGAATGGTCCCCTCGGGGTTTTTGAAGTACCGCCCTTTGATCAAGGCACAATAGCTGTGATGCAGCAGGTAGCCTCTCTCACTAAATCTCACGAACTTTACAGCATAGCGGGTGGAGGAGAAACTATAGCAGCCCTAAACCATGCTGGTTGTAGCGATAAGTTTAGTTATATTTCAACTGCAGGGGGCGCTTTTTTAGAATGGCTCGAAGGTAAAACTTTACCTGGTCTTGCAGCTTTAGAAAAAGCCTAAATTTTTAAATCCTTTTAAGCTACTCTGCCTGTTAAGAAGAGGATACTTTAGAAATTTTCTTACTTAGTTATCTAAAAAGCTCCGCAACTTTCGTGAACGACTAGGATGTTTAAGTTTACGCAAAGCTTTTGCTTCAATTTGACGAATACGCTCGCGGGTTACAGAAAACTGTTGACCTACTTCTTCTAAAGTATGATCGGTATTCATTCCAATTCCAAACCTCATACGTAACACGCGTTCTTCACGGGGAGTTAAAGTTGATAGGACGCGAGTTGTCGTATCACGTAAATTTGCATGAACTGCAGCATCAATAGGAATAGTAGCATTTTTATCTTCAATAAAATCACCCAAATGCCCGTCTTCTTCATCACCGATTGGTGTCTCAAGGCTAATCGGCTCTTTGGCAATTTTTAAAACTTTGCGGACTTTCTCAAGAGGCATGCTAAGCTTTTCTGCAAGCTCTTCTGGGGTGGGTTCACGACCTATTTCATGCAGCATTTGTCTAGAGGTACGAACCAATTTATTGATAGTTTCAATCATGTGAACAGGAATACGGATTGTTCGCGCCTGGTCAGCAATAGAAC
>JACVCA010000111.1 GCA_016742295.1 Alphaproteobacteria bacterium
GCTGTTGGGTGCTCTGGAATGCCTCTGCTTCAAGAACAGGTGCTTGAAGGCATCAAACATACATCGGGTCATATATTCTGCCGCAATATTAATGCAGTAAATGTCTTGTTTGTAGCGTGTGCACTTGAGACAAGTCCAACCCATCCTTAACTCTTAGAGAACTTTCTCAAGAAATGCTTTGGCACGTTCTGAAGCAGGCTTCTTAAAGAATACCTCAGGCTTTTCATCTTCAACCAATTGCCCTTCAGCCAAGAACAAGATGCGGTCAGCAACTTCTCTTGCAAAGCGCATTTCGTGTGTGACAATCACCATGGTGATACCTGTGTGCGCCAAACTTTTAATGACATCGAGAACTTCTTTGACCATTTCGGGATCAAGGGCTGATGTCGGTTCGTCGAATAATAAAATTTCAGGTTCCATTGCCAGAGCGCGTGCAATAGCAACCCGTTGCTTTTGCCCCCCTGAAAGTTTCGAAGGATAAACATGCATTTTATCAGCCAGCCCTACACGATCAAGGAGAGTTTTAGCTTGTATTTCAGCTTCTTGGCGCGATAACCCTTTGATTTTTATAGGGGCATAAACCAAATTCTCCAGCACTGTTTTATGAGAAAATAGATGAAAGTGTTGAAAGACCATCCCAATTTTCTGTCGCACTTGGGTAAGTTTGCAGTTGGCTGCCGTGAGCAAAGTTCCATTGATTTTGACGGTACCCGCGCTTGGTTCTTCAAGTCGATTTAAACACCGCAAAAGCGTTGACTTTCCTGAACCTGAAGGACCAATAACCGCTACAACCTGCCCTTTGGGAACTTGGAGGTTAATATCACGCAGAACTTGATGGGTGCCAAATATTTTACTGAGATGTTGAATTTTAATCACTGCGTGCCAACCTTATTTCAAGATGTTTGGCAATCCAACTTAAGATCAGGACCAACACATAATACATGGCACCCGCTATTAAGAGGGGCTCAAAATACAAATATTTTTCAGCTGCTATAATATTAGCCCGTCTCAATAAATCGCTTTCACCAATCACCGAGATTAAAGCGGACTCTTTTAACATATTAATTGTTTCATTCACCAGTGCAGGAAGAATATTTTTAACCGCTTGAGGAAAGATAATATCCTTCATGGCTAATGGGTAACTAACCCCTAATGATAACGCAGCTTCCATCTGGCCTTTATCAACCGCTTGTACGCCTGCGCGGATAATTTCAGAAACATAAGCGCCTGAATTCAAAGAAAAGGTCAAGATTCCAGCTTCAAAGGCTGTAATACTATAGCCGGTTAATTCCGGTATTCCTTGATAAATGAGATAAAGCTGCACAAGAAGCGGCGTTCCACGAAACACAGATGTATAAGCATCCGCAAACCATTTCATAGCTTTTAGACCTGATAACTTCATTAACGTCAGCAAAAGCCCTAGGAAAAAACCAAAGAAAATGGAAAGACCGGCATACTTAAGAGTAACCAGGGCGCCTTGCAGTATAAAGGGTATAGAAGGTACAATCCGTCCAAAATCAAGTGTCATAACCGATCAGGTGCTCCAAACCACTTCTCGACTAATTTATCCACATAACCTATATCACGCAAATGTTGAAGTGCACGCTCAAACTCCTTTACCAAGGGAGAATTTTTTGGAAAGGCAATCGCCATACCTCCTTGATGACTCTCAAGCTGCGTGATATCGAAGGTATTAGGGTTATTTCTTACGTAAGCATAGGCCGTTGACTCTTCAAGAATCGCCCCATCAATTCTTTTGGCTTTAAGCTCCTGTACAATATCCCCAATACGGTTCAAGGCTATAATTTCAAGCCCAGGCTTTTGACTTGTCCAAAAACGTGCAAACTGTTCTTGAGTAGAGCCAAGTTGCACGGCAATTTTCTTACCTTTAAAGTCTTTCATTTTGTAGAAATCACTTTTTTCAATTGTTAAAAGAACGTTTGCAGTCACATAATATACAGGTGAGAAATCTACGGTTTTTTTCCGCTCCTTAGAAGCCGTAATCCCTGCCATTGCAAAATCAATACGACCTGCTTGAAGCGCAGGAATAATAGCCGAAAAATCAATATCTTTCACTTGCAGTTCGCGCCCCAAATATTGGCTGATTCGCTCAGCAAGCTCGATATCAAATCCAACCATTTGGTTTTTATTTTCAGCGGTTTTATAAAATTCAAAAGGAGGAAGGTCACCTGAAGTACCCATAATTAAAATATTTCTGCGGTTACTTGCTGACTGCTTTTCATCGCACCCTGAATTCAAGAGTACCAAACATGCGCACATCATCCTAAAAAGATAAGTGAACAGAAAAGTTTTCAAAGTCATCATTTTTTCCATTTTATATTCCAACAAAAACTGGATGAGAAAATCTAATTTACATTTAAATTTCAAGCTATCCTTTTAATAGCTATTTTTCAACCGTATAAATTAAACATTAAACTTTAATAAAGGTAACATTTTTTTGCTTAGGATAGATCAACGGTTAACATCAAGGCCAAAGCTAAACTTGGAGCAAAAGGAAATCGCCTGCCATAACCAAAAGAAAACCATATGATCCCACTTAAAAACCCTCCTCCTCCTGAAAGGATTAAAAACAGAGGCAGATTCTCAATTTCAAGCCATAATCCACATACAAATAACAGTTTTATATCACCGCCACCTAAGGCTCGTTGACCTAAAGCAGATTTTGAAACCCAGGCCAAGACAGTCCCTAGGGTTGCAAGCAAGACCCCCAGCCCAATAGCTGAACCAATCTCATCTTGTATTTGTAGGCGCCAGAAGAGTCCTAAAGCAACTAGCAAAAGTACATAGATATCTGGAATCAGTAGACGCTTCAGGTCTACAATAGCAAGCCCCACTAAAAGCATTAAGAAAATGGAATAAATTATCATATTCTCCTAAATTCTCCACTATAAATCCTGTAGCGGGTGGCCTCTATTAAATTGCTTATTAGTCAAATATGTATCTCGTCGTGCTTTTATTCGCAAGCCAATTGATGATTAGAGTGTCTTTCAACTTTGAATAATGCCTCATATAAGCCAGAGTAATATGAAGTATGCCAACTGATTTAAAAGATGAAGGTAAATTTGTGGAAAAGAAAATGCTGACCGTTTTAGAAAAGTGGCTTTCTATAAAAAAAAACATAGCGGGATTTCAAATCTTTTTGATTTGTATGGTAATGTTAAATAATAGCATTCACTTCCCAGCACTTCCCACAATTAAAAGAGACTTGCTTACAAGTGCAAAATCAATCCAATATTTTATTATCATGACGCCGTTCGTGGCTATTTTTACAACACTGGGTTACGGCACTTTTGCTGACATTTACCAACGCAAACCTCTTCTAATTTTCAGCCTCATTTGTTTTCTTTTGGGAACAGCACTCTGTATAAATTCATCAACAATAGAAATACTTCTTCTCGGTCGCTTCATTCAAGTACTGGGAGATTCAGGTATTGGCATTTTATGGATGATTATCCTAGGTGATATTTATCACGGTCAACAGTTTGCGCGTTTACAAGTCATAACAACTGCCTTACTCACAGGTATTACAGCATTAGGCCCCTTCATCGGCACCTTACTCATTACACACTTTACCTGGCGAGCCAATTTTGTCTTGGTCATTATTCCTGTTGCTTTAGCTTTATGTTTACTTATTTTTTGGAAGGAAAACTCCTCTTTTCCGCCTGTTCAAACAAAATCTTTTTTCAATCCAAAAGCTTTTATGACGCACCGTTTCTTATTGTTGTCTCTTATACCTGTAATTCCAACAGGCCTGTTTGCTGCCTTTACTTCATGTAACCCTCTAATATTTATTGATAATTATGGCTTAAGCGCTTTCGAATTTTCTCTTGCTAATTCATGTTTTATTTTAGCTAATATTATAGGTAACTTAATTTACATTCCTTTGATTCGACATTACTCATTTCATACCACACTGAAAACCGGCATTCTAAGTTATGGAATTTATACGGTTATGACGATCGGTTTTTTAATTTTTCCTAGAATGAATTCAGCTATAATGCTTATAATATTGCTTGCAATACTTAATTTTTCACTACCATTTCTATTAACCACCTGCATGACTCTTTTGAGCGATTCTTATCCTCAACAACGCGGTGTAGCCCTTTCAGTTGCAACCGTGTTGCGTAATATAGGGTCAACAATTATTCCCCTACTGAGTTGCGGGTATTTCCAAGGTACCGCAGCTTCAGTCTTTAAAATCATTTTCCTTCCTACTCTTGTTGGTCTTATGATTTTGTGCATTTCCTTAGGTAGATTGAAAGTTAATAGTCATTTAAAAACAGTTGCAAAAAACAATATTTACCTCATACACTAGCCTTACCATTTAACAAGAATCTATCTGTTAGTTTAGTGGTACATGGTAAAAAGTATTAGTAATAATTTTAGTGATAAAGAGGTTTATATGAAATATTCATTTCGTTTTGTTACAAGTATTATGTTTACGGCCATTATGACAATGTATTCTTTTGGCCTCCAAGCGTCATCCAATCAACCGCATACTCTCACGAGACAGCGCTCTGTTATCTCTCTTAAACCTGCAAGTGCTTCGAGTATTGCAGCTTATCTTAATAAAAATGGTGTGGATACAACTGGCGTAAGTAAAGCAGAGCAAAAGCATCTACTAAGAAGTGGCCAAAGCATTTTAGCAAAGAAGAGAGATAGTACGCATGAGGGGGTTAAAAATTCTGTAGTAAAATTAGCCGTCGCTAAGTTAGAAGCGTCTAATAAGGCAGACACCGAAGAAAAAAGTACTTCATTTAAAGAGGGAAACTGCAAGGTTCATAGCTTACCTGAGCCATTTGAAGCAGGATACTCTACTTTAAGGAAGCCCTTAGGTACGGGACAAGAATTAAAAGAAACCAAGGAGGATATCCTTTTTTCAAAAAAAGTAGAAGTGATAGTCAAACCTTCCTCAAACCTAACACCCATAAATGGAATAGCTTTTCTTCCGAACAATTTAAGAGATGTAGAAGGAGTAAGAGTGAATGAGTTAAGTAACCCCGATAAGGATTACTGCACCTTAAGAAAGCCCTTACGTCGCGAAGAAGCCTTAGAAGAAAGGGAACAAGCATTAGAAGAATAGAAACATGTGTTACTATAAACATGAGTAGACTATAATTAACAAAAAGAAAGCTTGATTGAAGAAGAGAGATTCTTACTGAGAATCTCTCAAGC
>JACVCA010000112.1 GCA_016742295.1 Alphaproteobacteria bacterium
AACCTTCCTATGGCCTTACGGATGAGGAAATGTTTAAAATGCTTCAGTCAAGTCTGCAAAACGCTACATACGGAAGGGAAAAACGTTTACTTATTGAAGCAAAATTAGCAGCCGAACACCTCTTAGCTGTTGTCAATACAGCGCTTAAAAACGAAGCTGACCTCCTTAATACCCAAGAATACAATGAAATTTTTAATGCTCAATCGCAATTACGGGAAGCCTTATCAACAGATGATAAGAACATTATAGATCATTTCCTTAAAGATCTTGAAAATAAGACCCAAGAGTTTGCCCAACGTCGTATTGATCAGAGCTTAAGTCGAGCTTTAAAAGGAAAAGATATCAAAAAATTATCTGAAGTCATCAGAGATTAAGTGTCACTGATGTTAAAGGTATGCTAGAAGTTTGGAAATCAAAATCTTCTGAGCTAAGGGTAGCACTACAGAAGTTAGTAAGAGTTAAATGTATAAAAGCCTAAGACTTGCTAAAAAGTACAAAGATTGAAGTCTTAAAATTATGGAGAAATAAAATGCCGAAAATGACATTTGTTGATATTGAAGGTAAAGAGAAGGAAGTCGAAGCTCCACTTGGTCTATCAGTGCTTGAGATTGCTCATATGTATGATATTGATCTTGAAGGCGCTTGTGAGGGCTCTCTTGCCTGCTCAACTTGTCATGTCATCGTAGAACCTCAATGGTTCGAGCTTTTGACAGAAGCTACTGAAGATGAAGAAGATATGCTAGATCTTGCATTTGGTTTGACTGCAACCTCACGTCTTGGATGCCAGATCATCATGACACCTGAATTAGATGGCTTAAAAGTAAAACTACCTGCAGCAACCCGTAATATGATGGTCGATCAGTAGGAGATCTTGCATGCCTTTAAGATGGACTGATATACATGAAATTGCAATCTCTCTTGAAGAAAAATTCCCCGAAATAGATGTTCTTAAAATTCGCTTTACAGATTTATGGAGATGGGTACAAGAATTGCCAAATTTTCAGGATGATCCTCTCCATGCGAATGAAAAAATTCTCGAGGCTATCCAAATGGCTTGGCTGGACGAGAGAGAATAATCCTATAAGGATCACCATAGGGTTGGCTACTCTTCCTCCTTCACTTCTACAAGCAATCTCTGAATGCCTCAAGAAGGCTGAATTGTCAGTGCTTGCAAATGCATCAACTGATCTCAGTAATCGGTATCGCAACCGAACTGCAAGTAAATTCATGATTTCTGAGGCCCATCGCCTGGTCTATCTCGCGACACGTTTGCCAGCCACTTATGCTGTAAATTATGCGGTTTTAAAAAATCTTATCTCTTTAAACATTCCCTTCCAGAGTCTATTAGATCTTGGTGCTGGTCCTGGAACAGTTATGTGGGCTGCAGCTGGATTATGGCCTACCCTTAATAAAATATCATTAATTGAAGCAGATCCAGGGCTTATACAACTAGGCACATATTTAAGCCAAACTTCTGAATTTTCAAGCCTTCAGGTAGCATCTTGGCATCAAGCCGATCTCTCGACTCTCCAAACTTTAATACCTCATGATATTGTAAGCTTGAGTTATGTTTTAAGTGAGCTTGATCAACTTTTACAAACCCATTTGCTTAAACTGGCTTGGCAAGCAACACAAAGAGCTCTCATTATCATAGAACCTGGCACACCTACAGGATTTAATCATATTCGAAAAGTCCGAACTTGGCTTATTCAAAATGGTGCAACAATTTATGCACCTTGCCCTCATAACTTAGGATGTCCCATCCAGCGACAAGACTGGTGTCACTTTTCTGTCCGGCTTCCACGTTCAAAGGTCCACCGTCAGCTTAAAAGTGCTACTTTGGGATATGAAGATGAAAAATACTCTTATCTTATTGCTTGCAAGGCCCCCGGACATCAGGGTGATACGCGTATTATTCGCAAACCTGTGACTGCTAAAAATCAGGTTATTCTTGACTTATGCACACCACTAGAAACTCAAAAGATTAATATAGGTAGGAAAGATAAGGCAATCTATTTAAAAGCACGAAAAGTTAAATGGGGCGAGGTCTGGGGGGATTTCTCTTCTTCTTAACCTCTATCTGTTTAAGATTTTTCTTAAGAGCTTTTATTACTTTTAAGCTCTAAAAATGTTAAATACCCTGTACTTAAAATAATAATGATACTCCCAATTAAAGCTTTAATTGTTGGTACTTCATCAAATAGCAATAGTCCCAGAGGGATAGCGAAAACCAGACGGCTATATTCGACAGGTGCTAAAATTGAAGCCTTGCCCAATTTTAATGCTTTGACACTACAAAATTGAGACAGTACGCCTAAAGCTCCTAAAAGAGTCAAAAGAAACATATCGTGACGGCTGGGAGCCCTCCAGAAAGCCAATGCAAAAATCCCTAAAAACATAACACTCATTATATTTGCATAAAACATGATCTGAGCAGCACTTTCAGTATCAGAAAGCTTTTTGACAGTGATTAATGAACAACTTGCAAATAAATTTGCAAGTAAAGCAACAACTACAGTAGGATTAAACTCAGCATTTCCGGGATGCACCATCACAATAACGCCTACATATCCAGCAGCAATCACCAACCAAACCTGCCATATAACGCGCTCATGAAGTATAATAATAGCAAGTAAAGTGGTGATGAGAGGGCTTGTAAAGCCAATTGAAGTTACAAAGGCGAGAGGTAAGTGCGAATATGCATAATATGTACATAACATTGAACAACACATAAAAATTACCCTTATAAAATGTAAAGGGAAACGCTGTGTCTTCAACCCTTTAATAGGATGCTTAAGGACAAATGGTAAAAAGAGAACCAAACCTAGTGTAAGCCGAAACCATACAATAATTAATGTATTCATGTTTGCGCTTAAAAGCTTAGTAATTGACATCCCCATACTAAAAGCAAGTGCCCAAAGCACCATCCAGAGGATGCTTTTCAGGTTATTTTGATGTTCAAGGCTAATATTTTTGAACAATTCGACTAAACTCCTCTTGAAAAAAAACAATCTCATTTTGGGCTATTCACTCACGCTTATGAGGTCAGAGAATAGATTTCTTTTGAAATTTTACCCCCCTGAACGATTATATCCTCCCTCCGGTGTTCGGCTCCTCATGGACCTATGTACACTGGGATTCTGGGCTCGGTAAGCTCTTAATGCGCTTAGAAGCCAGTTTCAAAACAAAGCTAATGAGATTTCAAGCTCAAAGAACCTCGAGGCCAATGGCCGTAGCTTCACCACCACCAATACAAACACTCGCAATGCCTTTTTTCAAATTATGCCGTCTAAGCGCATAAAGAAGCGTTACAATCACTCTGGCGCCAGTGGCTCCTATAGGATGTCCAAGGGCACATGCTCCCCCATGAATGTTAACTTTTTCATGAGATAAGCCTAATTCTTTAATTGCTGCCATGGTTACTACAGCAAACGCTTCATTAATTTCGAAAAGATCTATCTCTTGAAGAGACCAGGAAAGTTTTTGGCAGAGCTTTTGAATTGCATTGATGGGAGCCGTTGTGAACCATTCTGGTTCATGGGAATGGCTTACATGCCCGTGAAGAATAGCAAGAGGGTTTAGACCCTGCATTTGGGCATCTTTCGCACGCATCAAGATAATTGCTGCAGCCCCGTCACTTAAAGAACTCGAGCTAGCTGCTGTAACCGTTCCTCCTTCTCGGAATACTGGTTTAAGGTTTGGAATTTTATCGAACAAAACTTTATAAGGCTGCTCATCTTCGATGACCTCAAATGTATCTTTACAATCTTTTATAGTGACAGCTGTAATTTCATCTCTAAAGGCTCCCGTCTGTATTGCTTGAAGAGCTCTTTTCCCTGATTCAATCACAAATGCATCTTGAGCTTGACGAGAAAATTGATATCTCTGAGCCGTATTTTCGGCAAAGATTCCCATTGGCGTATTTTTTTGATAGGCATCTTCCAAGCCATCAAGGGCCATATGATCTAAAATTTGACCATGTCCAAAACGGTAACCATTTCGAGCTTTGGGCAAGAGGTAAGGTGCATTGCTCATGCTTTCCATTCCTCCCGCAATAATCGTGCGAGCCTCATTAAGTTTAAGTCGGTCATAGGCTAGCATTATTGATTTCATACCTGAGCCACAAACTTTATTTACAGTTACACAATGAGTTGAATTTGCTAGGCCTGCACCTAAGGCTGCTTGCCTTGCAGGCGCTTGACCTAAACCTGCAGATAACACACATCCCATCAATACTTCATCTATGTGACCTGGAGATATCTTTATTGTATCTAGAACTCTTTGAATGACAATACCTCCCAATTGAGGGGCAGTGATATTTTTAAATGCGCCCTGAAAGGCCCCTAACGGCGTCCTTTTGGCAGCAACAATAACTATTTGATCCTCAGGCATAACTTCTCCCTCAAGGCAGACTTATTATATTTTCATAGCTTTTAGGGTCTCACTCTTTCTTTACAGATTCAAGAGATTAATTCTATCTAAAAGAAACCAATGAGCTTAGAATCAAGAGTTGCTCAAATTTTAAGAATAGTGTATTGGGTATTTAGCTAAGTTTTAAAGACTTAGCTCATATCAAAATTACGGGGTGTAGCGCAGTCCGGTAGCGCGCCTGCTTTGGGAGCAGGATGTCGGGGGTTCGAATCCCTCCACCCCGACCACTATCAAAATTATTGAGCCTCTTAATCATTTAAAAAGTATCCGTTGAGGATTTGTTAATCAAATGACTGTAGATTGATGGGAAGAATATACATAAAGGTCGTTCATATGATAAAATTGAAAGATAAGAAAATTAGCTCTAACATATTGATGTTATTTTTTATTATAGCAAGTTCCTGTTTAGAATTTTCTTATGCCAGCATTACTTCTCTTGCCCCTTCTACTGTAGAGACGCCTATTGATGTTTGCTTTGGTAAGGAAGATGCTCCTCTTACAATTGTTGAGTATTCTGCCTTAAATTGCCCTCATTGCGCACATTTTCACACGACTGTTTTCCCTAAATTGAAGAAAAAATACATAGATACAGGCCAAGTTAAATTAATTTTCCGTCATTTCCCTATAGATCACAAAGCATTTACTGCTGCCCTTGTCATTGCGTCTATACCTCAAGACCGTAGAATCAACTTTCTAACTGAAATTGTTCAAACTCAAGATAATTATTTTGGTAAAGACTCAGATTTAAAACTGTCACAACT
>JACVCA010000113.1 GCA_016742295.1 Alphaproteobacteria bacterium
AAATAACCCTACAGCTTTATAGCTTACACCCTTTTCAGAAAGCCATATTGCCAGGGTACTCGATGTCAGGAATAAAGGAATTGCACTTGAAAACCCTAATAAACCGATGATTAGGAGCCGACGTTTCATATAAATAGCAACCCAACTTAACAAGTTTAATTGATTGAAAGCTGCACCTTTTAAATGAAGTTAATCCTCACCAGAACGTTTCGCTCTTTTACGAGCATTTGGATCTAGTAACCGTTTTCTAAGCCGGATAAAACGCGGGGTGACTTCCACGAGTTCATCATCAGCAATATAAGAAATTGATTCTTCAAGAGTTAAAAGTCTTGGTGGTGTTAAGCGGACAGCATCGTCTTTGCCTGCAGCCCGCATATTGGTCAATTGCTTGCCTTTAAGAGCATTAACTTCAAGATCATTATTGCGTGTATGCTCGCCTATAATCATACCTTCATATAAAAGATCACCTGGCTCAACAAACATGATGCCACGATCTTCAAGATTCCAAAGTGCATAGGCCACAGCTTCACCTTGACCATTAGAAATAAGTACACCTGTTCGTCGGCCTTCGATGTCACCTTTATAAGGAGCATAATCAAGGAATAGGCGTGTCATCACACCGGTTCCGCGCGTATCTGTCATAAATTCCCCGTGATAGCCAATTAATCCCCGTGAAGGTGCATGGAAAGTTATGCGGTTTTTACCGCCTCCAGAGGGGCGCATATCAGTCATTTCAGCTTTGCGAAGGCTCATTTTTTCAACAACAATGCCTGAGAATTCTTCATCTACGTCGATTTGAACCTCTTCGATGGGTTCAAGACGTCTGCCTTTATCATCAGTGCGATAAAGGACGCGGGGTCTGCTGATGGAAAGTTCAAATCCCTCTCGGCGCATAGTTTCAATCAAAACAGACATCTGTAATTCACCCCGACCGGCGACTTCAAATGCATCTTTGTCTTCTGTTTCTCGTATGTGAATTGCAATATTTGATTCTTGTTCACGCATGAGGCGATCACGAATCAAGCGTGATGTTACCTTTGTTCCATCTTTACCTGAAAGCGGAGAGTTATTGACAGCAAAAGTCATAACCAAAGTAGGTGGATCAATAGGCTGAGCTGCAATTGGTACTTCAACTTCAGGAGCGCAAATTGTATGGGTTACTGTGGCTTCACTCAGGCCTGCAATTGAGATAATATCTCCGGCCATCGCAGTTTCAACAGGTTCTCGATTAAGGTGACGGAATGCTAAGACTTTTGTCAAGCGCCCGGCTTCTATCTTTTTACCCTCATGATCAAGAGCTTTAACAGAAGTATTGACTTTAACAGATCCACTTTGAATACGGCCAGTTAAGATACGGCCTAAGTAAGGATCCATTTCAAGAATTGTTGCAAGCATCGTAAATGGTGCATCAGGATCAGCGATAGGCTCAGGAATATAACTGACAATTTCATCAAAAAGTACTGCTAAATCTTTGTGTTCATCGGCTAAATCTCTAACCGCCCAACCTTGACGTGCTGAGGCGAAGATGGTCGGGAAATCGAGTTGATGCTCGTTAGCATCTAAGGCTACGAACAAATCAAAAATTTCATTCAGGACTTCATCTGGACGTGCATCAGGCCTGTCAGCTTTATTAATAACCACGATCGGCTTAAGCCCAAGCTTGAGAGCTTTTGCTAGCACAAATTTTGTCTGTGCCATCGGGCCTTCGGCGGCATCTACCAGGACTACGACTCCATCAACCATTCCTAAAATACGTTCAACCTCGCCGCCAAAATCCGCATGTCCTGGAGTATCAACAATATTGAGCCGTACATCTTTCCATACGAGAGAGGTGCATTTTGCAAGAATCGTGATACCTCGCTCACGCTCAAGATCGTTGGAATCCATGGCGCGTTCAGCCACTGCCTGATTTTCGCGAAAAGCCCCACTTTGTTGAAGTAAGGCATCCACGAGAGTGGTTTTCCCATGATCGACGTGGGCAATAATTGCAAGGTTACGTAATTTCATCATGATTTAAAACTTTTGAGTCCTATTAAAAGTAAAGCCCTTACTATGCTCATCTAAACGCGTGATTTAATTAAGGGTTTAATTTGTCTATTCATTACCATCTATTAAAATTATAGAATCTTAAAAATAATATATATTTTATTATCCCGTTTATAAAACATTGTTGAGATCAGCCGTCAAGCTTTGTTTTGCTAAAGGGGGATGTTAAAATCTTGAAATTGAGAATCAAGCTAGTTAAAAGAACTCTATTTCTACAGAAGTAAGTTGCAAGAAAGCAAAACAACTGAGGTATATTAAAAAGATCATCGCTTGGAAGAAATTACAAGTGAAGAAGTGTACTCCCCAATAAAGGTTACACTGTATGTAATATCATTCAGATAATGAGCTAATGAACGTGATCTTATCACCAGCGAAGAGTTTATAGAATTTGTTTGACGAACAAACTATACCTTGTATAATACAGCATCAAATCAAGTAATAAGGAGCTACCCTTGCCAAACCATACTCTCACACGTTCAGATCTTTGTGATACACTTTGTAAGAAACTTGACGTTTCTCGTCAACAAACGGTTAACTTGGTTGAATCGCTCTTACAAGAAATTGCAAATGCTCTTGTTAAAGAGGGGCATGTTAAAATATCCTCATTTGGAACTTTCCATATCCGGAAAAAAAGCGAACGTATTGGACGTAATCCAAAAACTGGTAAGGAAGTGATGATTACACCTCGAAAAAGCCTATCTTTTCGAGCATCTCATCTTTTGAAAGAGAGTGTCAATAAACGCATTTAATTCTTTTTGATTGTGAAATCTTAAAGTAAAAAAAGCTTTATTGTGAATTAGTTGGTCTCTTAGAGTGTTTAATGTGAGGAATACTCTTATAGGTCCGAAAAAATTCTCACTTTATTGAAATGGATGTATCAAAGTAACTTCTAGAGCCTGCTTGCTCAAGATGCAGGGAAAAATACTATGATTCAAAAATTGATTCTCGCTTTTTCTGCCGATCATGCTGGTTATACAATGAAGCAACATCTTATTGAATATGCCCAGGAGCTTGGCCATGTTATCCTTGATTTCGGGGTTCAAGGCCTTGAACCTGTGGATTATCCTGACTTAGTACCGCCTGTAGTTGAGAGTATTGTTAAGGGTCAAGCCCATTTTGGTATTATGGTATGTGGCAGTGGGATTGGTATGGATATTGCAGCAAACCGTCATGCGGGGATTCGTGCAGCCCTCTGTCATTGTAGTTTAATCGCCACACGTGCTCGTCAACATAATAATGCTAATGTTCTATGTTTAGGGGCGCAGTTTATTGGCAATCTTGTTGCTAGAGAATGTTTGCTAAAGTTTACAACCACCAATTTCGAAGGTGGTCGCCACCAAAGACGCATTGATAAACTTCAATAGAATTAAAGATACTCTATATTTAGGATTTGAAGGTAATAACTCCTATAATATGTCCTATCATCAGATTTTAATTTTTTAGGATGCGCGTCTTCAGCTGGACTGAAGCCAATCGTTTCAATAAGGAAGCTTGCAGTTGGTTGCAGTTCCATCCTTGTTTCTTCATCTAAAAGTTTAATATAGAAAGAATAATTGAAGCATGGGTTGGTAAATAACGTTCTATATCTCCAATAAATTCAAGCCTGGTAGTTAATTTTTAATGGGACTTCCTCTTTCTCCAAAGATTATGGTATAGATGCAACTGCAAATTATATTTAAAGTTAAAGCGAGGACCAAATGACAACAGTAAAACCTCTAATGTTGGGGAAAAAAGGGCTCATTATGGGGGTTGCAAATGATCGCTCAATTGCCTGGGGGATAGCGCAAAAAGTGGCCGAGCAGGGGGCTGAGTTAGCCTTTACGTACCAAGGCGAAGCTTTAGGAAAACGGGTGCAGCCTTTAGCTGAATCTTTAGGCTCAAATCTAATCTTGCCCTGTGATGTGACTGACACCCACAGTGTTGAGAGCCTTTTTCAAACTTTAAAAGATCAATGGGGTACGCTCGACTTTGTTGTTCATGCCATTGCTTTTTCAGATAAGGAAGAGTTAAAGGGAAAATACCTCAATACATCTCGCGAGAATTTTTTGCGCACGCTGGATATCTCATGTTTTTCTTTTACGGAAGTTTGCCGTCATGCTACAGGGATGATGTCTGAGGGCGGTAGTTTGCTTACCCTGACTTACTATGGGGCAGAAAAAGTAATGCCTCATTATAACGTTATGGGAGTTGCAAAAGCAGCCCTTGAGGCAAGTGTTCGTTATTTAGCAGTTGATTTGGGGGGTGATGGCATCCGGGTTAATGCGATTTCAGCTGGCCCTATCCGAACTCTAGCAGCCTCAGGAATAGGGGATTTCCGTTATATTTTAAAGTGGAACCAATATAATTCGCCCTTAAAGCGTAATGTTGATATTGATGAAGTTGGAAACTCAGGACTTTATTTTCTCAGTTCGCTATCATCAGGTGTGACAGGAGAAGTCCATCATGTTGATTGTGGGTATCATACGGTTGGGATGAAAGCTGTGGATGCGCCTGATATAGATGTTACAATGGGGAAGGCCGACTAACAATTAATTTAAAATTCTGGATCTTTATTACTTGTATTAAGCCTGCAAGAATTATATGGGCGCAGGACAATGACAGAGGGGGAGGAGACCAGAGAGGACTTGGAATTCACAAGAAATCTATTCCCTACTTTGTGATGCTTGGGGTTAAAGGGTTATTTCGAGGAAAAACCTCACGCCTCTTGATTCGTGGATTTAATCTTTGCTTGTAGGGCCTTTAATCTTTAAATTAGGTAAAATTATTTTAGCACTTGATTATTAATATTATATGAGTTAAGAGAAGATCATCCAGTTAAGAATTGATTATTATCAAATCTAACTTTAATTGTGTTTCTTTGTCGCGGGGTGGAGCAGCCCGGTAGCTCGTCAGGCTCATAACCTGAAGGTCGCAGGTTCAAATCCTGCCCCCGCAACCAACAAAATCAAGGGCTTAGCAGAAATGCTAAGCCTTTCTTTTTTGCTCTGGGGACAAATTAGGGACAGTAAGAGCTGAAGTCCGTCAACCGCTCACATCATCGACCAACATGAGTACAGGCGGTCGCGGGGTCATGGAATGTCCCTTATAACAACCTTAACCGGCGCCCGAGCTTACAGGGGTTGACTCACAGCAACTGCTGGCCGG
>JACVCA010000114.1 GCA_016742295.1 Alphaproteobacteria bacterium
GTGTATACATTGCACGCGTTGCATTCGCTTTGCGAGTGATATTGCTGGTGTGCCTGAACTTGGAACCCTTGGTCGCGGTGAGGATATGCAAATCGTCTCTTACTTGGATCAAGTATTGACTTCGGAGCTCTCAGGCAATCTGATCGATTTATGCCCAGTGGGTGCTTTAACGTCAAAACCCTATGCTTTTAAAGGACGGCCTTGGGATCTAACAAAAACTGAATCCATTGACGTCATGGATGCGGTAGGATCAAACATTCGCGTTGATAGTCATGGGGCGAAGGTTATGCGGATCTTACCCTCTCTTCGTGACGATATAAATGAAACCTGGATTTCAGATAAGACGAGATTTGCATGTGATGGTCTTGTCATTCAACGTCTTGATCAACCTTATGTACGAGTAGATAACAAGCTTCAACCTGCCACTTGGGATGAGGCTTTTCAAGCCATTGCTAAACGCTTACAAAATATTCCCGGGGAAAGGATGGGAGCAATTGCAGGGGATCTTATTGACGTTGAAGCCATGGTGGCCTTGAAAGATTTATGGACAGCGCTTGGTTCATCACATATAGATTGTAGGCAAGATGGTGCTTTCTTATCGACTGTAACCCGAGCGCATTATCTTTTTAATACCACAATTGCAGGAATTGAAGACGCTGACGCCTGTTTAATCGTAGGCGCCAGCCCTCGCTATGATGCTCCCTTAATCAATGCTCGTTTACGTAAGCGTTTTTTAAAGAGTAATTTTCCTGTCGCTTACTTGGGCGCAGCCTTTCCTCTTCATCAAGATTTAACTTATTCATATGAGTATCTGGGTGATAACCCAAAGGTAATGGAACAAATCCTGGATGGATCCCATCCGTTTGCTCAGAGCCTGGTCCACGCAAAAAATCCTATGATCATTTTAGGATGTCAGGCGTTGATACGAGAAGATAGCCCGCGCTTATTGGAAGTTGCAGGCAAAATTGCTGAAACCTTTGGGATGATTCGTGAGGATTGGAATGGGTTTAATATCCTTCATAATGCGGCTTCTCGAGTGGGAGGGCTTGATATTGGTTTCCTTCCTGGCCCAAAAGGCTTTAATGTTCAAGAAATGCGTGCCGCGTGTGCAAAGAATCAGATAGAAGTGCTCTATCTTTTGGGTGCCGATGAAATAAGTTTTGAAGGGCTTGATAATACCTTTAGTATTTAACAAGGGCCTCATGGTGATCAGGGGGCTCAGCATGCAGATGTAATCTTGCCAGGAGCTGCGTATACTGAGAAATCTGCCACTTATGTCAATACAGAAGGTCGTGTACAACGGGCGCAACGCGCCGTATTTCCACCTGGTGAAGCTAAGGAAGATTGGAAAATTATTCGCGCTTTATCAGAAGTTTTAGGCTGTACCCTGGATTACGATGATGCTCATCAAATTCAAGCTCGAATGATTGAAAATAATCCAGTTTTTAACCAGCTTGATACCGTACAGCCTTCAGCTTGGAAAACGATCGTAAGTAAGGGAGCGCTTACTCAAAATCCGTTTTCCTCTGCGCGCTCTAATTTTTATATGACCGATCCTATTAGCCGACATTCGGCTACGATGGCCAGGTGTCATCAAGAACTAAGAAGTAAGGAAGTATCTTATGCTAACTGAACTCTGGAATCATTACGGTTGGCCCTTACTTGAAATTATTGGCAAGATTGTAGCCCTCATTATTCCTTTGGTTATTGCAGTGGCTTATTTAACTTATGTAGAACGACGTGTCATAGCCGCAATGCAGTTAAGACGTGGGCCGAACGTAGCAGGACCTTTTGGCTTATTATTGCCAATTGCAGACACTTTCAAATTAATTCGTAAAGAGACAATTATTCCCACGCGGGCCAACCCTGTTATTTTTATCCTTGCACCTATTGTTACTTTCAGTCTCAGCCTGGTTGCTTGGGCGGTTATCCCTATTGGCCCTGATTTTGTGATTGCAGATATTAATGTAGGAATTCTCTATCTTTTTGCCATTTCATCTTTAAGCGTCTATGGAATCATAATGGCGGGATGGGCCAGTAACTCAAAATATGCATTTCTAGGAGCCTTAAGATCAGCGGCGCAGATGGTGTCATATGAGGTTTCGATGGGCCTAATTATTGTATCAGTGTTGTTGTGTACAGGTTCGATGAATCTTAGAGATATTGTTATGGCACAAGAACACCTATGGTTTGCAATTCCACTTTTCCCGATGTTTGTCATCTTCTTTATTTCAGCCTTAGCGGAAACCAATCGTGCTCCCTTTGATTTGCCTGAAGCTGAAGCTGAAATTGTTAGCGGCTATAATGTTGAATATTCATCGATGACCTTTGCGCTATTTTTCTTTGGCGAGTATGCCAACATGATATTAATGAGTGCATTAACGACAATCCTTTTTTTGGGGGGATGGTTACCTCCGGCGCAGATTGAACCTTTTATTTGGATTTCAGGATTTGGGTGGTTCGTTTTAAAGATATGCTTTATGTTGTTCTTATTCCTGTGGGTAAGAGCTAGTTTCCCGCGCTATCGTTATGATCAATTAATGCGGCTTGGTTGGAAAGTATTTTTACCTTTATCTTTAGCATGGGTGGTACTAACAGCAGGTGTATTGATATCTTTTGACCTTTTACCCGGATAAATCAAACCATGATGAATACTCTCAAGCGTACTTTAAAAAGTTTCTTATTGCTCGATCTGTTATCAGGTATGGCTCTGACTTTCCGCTATCTGTTTCGTAAGCGTGCAACGCTGAATTATCCTTATGAAAAAGGTCCCTTAAGCACACGTTTCCGTATGGAACATGCTCTGCGACGGTACCCTAGTGGAGAAGAACGTTGTATTGCGTGCAAACTATGTGAAGCTGTATGCCCTGCTCAAGCCATTGTTATCGAGGCAGAACCGCGGGAAGATGGCAGTCGTAGGACAACGCGTTATGATATTGACATGACAAAGTGTATTTATTGTGGGCTTTGTGAAGAAGCCTGTCCGGTAGATGCCGTTGTCATGGGCCCCAATTATGAATTTTCAACTCAAACCCATGAAGAACTTTTATATACAAAAGAGAAACTTTTGGATAATGGCGACCGTTGGGAAGAAGCATTAGCATCACGGCTAGAAGCTGAAGCTTCTTATCGGTAATAGAGATTGTTAAGGAAAAGTTTGTGTCATGGTGTATCATAGCCAGTTATTTATCTGCCTTTTTTTACCTTTAGTAGTGGGGGTAGCTAATTATATAAATAATCTTAAGGGTCGTATGGCTTTTTTAGTGGCCGTCTCATTCTTTTTTTATGGATATTGGGAGTATAAGCTTTTACCCTTTTTAATCGGCTCAATTGCTGTAAATTGGCTATTTGGGGCTGTTGTTCATCGGAAAGTTATGTTGTATGTGGCAATCAGCTTTAATCTGCTAATCTTAGGATATTTTAAATACTTAAATTTTATTATAGATTCCTTTTGCTTCATATTTGGTCACTCTTGTCCTTCCTACAATATCTTTTTACCTCTTGCCATTAGTTTTGTTACTTTTGAGCATATTTCTTATTTAGTTGAGCGTTATAAAGGGCAAGCACCACATTATTCTCTTTTGGACTATGCATTTTATATTGCTTTCTTTCCTAAATTAATTTCGGGGCCGATTGTTCGTCACTTTGAAATTCTCTCCCCACCAATTTTTAAATCTTTTTCTTATGAAAATCTAACCAAAGGTTATGTTTTATTTATTATTGGACTTATTAAAAAGGTTTTTTTCTCTCAGCAGCTCTCTGGAATTTCAGATCCAATATTTGCAAAAGCAAACAGCGTGTCGCTTTCTTTTATAGAAGCCTGGGCTGGAGTATCAGCATTTTCTCTTCAGCTTTATTATGATTTTTCAGGTTATTCTGATATGGCAATTGGCGTTACATTAATGTTAGGAATTAGTTTGCCCTTTAATTTTGATGCTCCTTATAAGGCTTTATCATTACAAGACTTTTGGCGACGTTGGCACATGACGCTTTCACGGTTCTTACGTGATTACGTTTATATTCCCTTGGGAGGTAATCGTAAGGGGCCGTCACGTCAATATTTAGCGACTTTTCTCACCATGCTACTAGGGGGACTATGGCATGGAGCAGGAATAAATTTCATCATTTGGGGAGCTATCCATGGATTTGCTTTGTTGATCAATCAGATGGCTATTAAGCGATCATGGGCTATACCTTCCTTGCTTTCGCGAGTTCTTACTCTTGGGGTCATTATGTTTGCATGGGTCTTCTTTAGATCAGAAACCTTTTTGCAAGCTCATGAGGTCTTAAAAGCAATGGTTAGCATACAAGAAAGGTCGATGGTAGGTATTCATTTGAAATCATACCTCACAATATTGTTTGCAGCTTTTTGTTCAGTTTGGGGGCCTACAAGTCAAGAGTTTGCCCTTAAGAATTTAGTTCCTTTGAAAGGGACAGCAGTTGTTTGTGGAGGTATAGTATTTATTCTTTTGCTTGTTATTGGTGATGGCGGGCAAAAAGAGTTTATTTATTTCCAATTTTAGGCATAACTTATGGAGCCTTGGCAAAAATTTTTAAAAATAAGTTTATTATCAAGCTTCATATGCATGGTCGCTTACTTGGGGTTATATTTTATCTTAGACCCATATGATCGGTTTTTTAGAGATCCAGCTAAAATACCAGCGCGTCCAAAACTAAATGAACGTTTCTTCCTCCCTACGTTGGCTTCTAAAAATGCGTTTAATAGCGTAATTTTAGGAACTTCAACGGTTCAATTACTAAAACCCAGCCAACTTGACCAATTATTCAATGAAAAATTCCTCACTCTCGCAATGGCAAGCGCAACTGCTTATGAGCAATCAAAGTTATTTCACCTTTTTTTGAAAAGCCATCCCCATCCCCAAACAGTGATCTTTGGTATTGATGTTGTGTGGTGTGAAGATCATCCTTCAAAAAATGCCTCAATTAGTTATTTTCCTGAATTTTTATTTCAAAATAATCGCTTACTTGACCTTAAAGAGGGTTTGACCCAACGTACGGCGGAACATTGCTTTAAACAGCTCCTGGCTTGTCTGTCCCTTACAAAAACTCTCGCTCGATTTGACGGGTATCGAAACTTTTTTCCCTCAGCCGATAACTATTCCTTTTCTCAGGACCGAAACCATATTTATAACCAATAAA
>JACVCA010000115.1 GCA_016742295.1 Alphaproteobacteria bacterium
ATATTACATTGAACTGAACTGAGATGATGAGGCTTTGGGCTAAAAAAGGTGAAAGGTTTCCTGTTGTATAGAGATTATTGGTAGTAATCTCTCCAAAAAACATCAACAATTTTAATAACAGTACAGATACAAAAGCCAGGAGGATATTTGTGGCAGGACCAGCTGCGGCTACCAATATCATATCTCTTCTTGGCTTTAAAAGTCTCTGAAAATTAACTGGAACAGGTTTTGCATATCCGAAAAGGAAAGGGGCTTTTACCAACAATAAAAATAAGGGAAGTACAAATGTACCAAAATGATCAATATGCTTTAGAGGATTGAATGTAAGGCGTTCAAGACGTTTTGCTGTATCATCACCAAGCTTTAACGCTATGTATCCATGCGCAGCTTCATGAAAAGTTATAGCAATTAAAATAGGCGGACCATATATCAAAATCCCCAACACATAATTAAATAAATTTTCCATTAAAATATCTTGTCTTTCAAATAGTAACAATCATTTTGGAACAATCAAACACCCTAGCTTTGGTAAACGGCTACACATAGCTTGGGCTTCTTGCTTATTTTTGAAATGGCCAACTTGGATACGATGATAAACTCCCTTGGTTGCACCAAGATCAACTCGAGCAAAATGAGGAGTTTGGTTTGATAAAACCAGGGCATAAGATTTCTGCAAACGTAACCACTCTTTTTTTGCTAGGTCAAGAGAAGGAAGAGAGGCAATTTGAATACAAAACCCCCCTTTCGGAGGTTGTCTAGTGGAGTCGCTTAATTGTCTTGCCAAAGGCTTTATATTTTTAAATACTGCTTCATTTTGAAGCTCTTGCTGTACTTGATTTTTTTGCAAGATCTCTTTTTTCTTATTGTTGTGCTCAGAAGATAAATCATCTAAAATTACACGAGTCTTAGCAACAGTCTCGTCTAATTTCTCCCCCTGCTTTATCCTCTGAGATGGAGGGGCCGAAGATGTTTTAAAGGCGGGAAAATTGTGATTTTCACTATCCCTCTTTTCCATATCGTCCTTAGCCATAATTAAAGGGTTATTCAGCTCAGAGGTCGATTGGGGGTCACTTGTCAATTGTGTTTTCTGTTCTACAATCACAGGTGTCTCAGGGGGAGGAAGCAAGTGCTCAACATTGTTTTCAACATCGTGCGCGTTTTCATTGGAATTTAAGCGATTATAGACAAGTTTATCTTGATGGGGGACATTGGTTTTTCCAGCATTTTCAGGGCGAATTTTTGAAGGGCCTGATGCAGCTTGGATCAAGGGAATAGGCTTTGAGGGATCTTGATCATCAAAACCAAAGAAATACCAACCACTACCAATTACAACCGCAATACCTAGAAAGGCAAGGGCAAAAGAAGAAGGCGATTCAATCTGCCACCATTTATCTTTAAAATTGTAATAACTTGCACAATCTAACTTCCTATCCCAATCATCCTTTACCATTAGCGCATCTCCTCTAAAGCTTTAATTCCAAAGATCTCAAGTCCTGAAGCAATAATTGTCGCAATACCCTTTATCAGAGCTAACTTTGCAACTGTTTTCTCTTTATTAGTTAAAAAAATAAACCGTAATTCAGCATCTTCTTTACCTTTAGCCCATAACGTGTGAAATCCTGCTGCAATATCATTCAAGTAGAAGGCTAACCGATGAGGCTCTAGTGCTTCAGCTGCTAGCTCAACTTGACGTGGCCATTGAGAAAGTAATTTAATCATTGCAAGATCTTCTTCAGCCGTTATGAGTTTTAGATGAGCTTTAAGTAAATCTTGAGATAATACGTTCATCTCCGGGAAAGCTTCAGCAGCATGGCGCATCACAGAACACGCGCGCGCATGAGCATACTGCACATAAAATACAGGATTATCTTTTGATTTCTCTATGACCTTGGCAAGGTCAAAATCCAGTGGAGCATCATTTTTACGCGTCAACATCATAAAGCGTAAAACATCTGCACCGACTTCACTTATGACATCTTCAACAGTAATAAATGTGCCAGAGCGTTTAGACATTTTAAGGGGCTCACCCTTCTGCATAAACCGCACTAATTCACAGAGCTTAATTTCAAGACTTGCCTGACCTTGTGTAACAGCTTTGGTGGCAGCGTTAATACGTTTGACGTATCCCCCATGATCAACCCCTAAAACATCAATAAGACGCTTAAAGCCACGTTGATATTTATCATAATGGTAAGCAATGTCAGCTGCAATATAGGCCCAACTACCATCAGATTTTTTCAAAGGTCTGTCAACCTCATCTCCGAACTGACTTGAACGAAATAAAGTTTGAGGACGAGGCTCCCAGTCGTCAAGAATTTTACCTTTAGGTTGCTCTAAGGCTCCTACATAAATAAGCCCTAATTCTTCAAGCTTATGAAAAGCATCATCAACTGCCCCCCCTTCAACAAGCGCTCGTTCAGAGGTAAAAACATCATGACGAATGCCCATTTTAGCCAAATCACGACGAATTAATGCCAACATGGCTTCAATTGCAAATTCTCGGATAGGCTTTAACCAAACTGCTTCTGGTTTTCCTATCCAAATATTTCCATATCTTTGAGCTAGATCTTTTCCTACAGAAATCAAGTAATCTCCTGGATATTGAACTTCTTGGGTTAGTTCCTCTCCTAAAGCTTCGAGATAACGTTGATATACTGAGCGTGCAAGATTATCAGTTTGGGTTCCTGCATCATTGATATAAAATTCTCGGCAGACTTCATAACCCACTTTTTCCAACACAGATGCCAGCACGTCCCCAAAAACTGCGCCACGACTATGGCCAACGTGCATAGGGCCTGTAGGGTTTGCTGAGACATATTCAAGGTTAACTCTAATACCTTGCCCTATATTTGAGACGCCATATTGTGAACCTTGATGCAAGATCAATGCAAGATGATCATGCCAAAAAGTATTCTGGAAGGTTATATTGACGAAACCCGGGCCTGCAATGTTACAGTCCTTAACGTCTTCATGTTGCTTAAGCCGTTCAACTAGAGTTTTTGCAATGATAAGCGAAGATATCTTCGCCGCCTTTGCCAGCACCATAGCAGCATTTGTTGCAATATCGCCATGTATTGGGTCACGCGGAGGCTCACAGGTTATTAAAGAAAAATTTAACCCTGAAGGTAGTTTTTTTTCTAGAGTTAGCTGATTAAGAGCTTCAACTATAACATGTCTGAAGTGAGCAAAAAGATTCATGAAAACGATCCAAATTAATCCAACAAAGTTTGACAAATGATTTATAATGATTACATACCTGTCATACACAATTTTAAGCTGAGGAGCAAATCATGATTAAGGATCAAAGCCCCCAATCACAGGACAATAGGCTCTTCCTTTCAACTCGTGCTGTCAACCGTATGCAGAATTTGATGAAGCAAGAAGCACATCCAGGAAACCTCATGTTACGTATTGTTGTTGAAGGAGGGGGCTGCTCAGGACTTCAATACCATTTTAAATTAGATTACCAACCTCAAGAAGGAGACCGTATTTTTGAACAAGACGGGGTTCGCCTTGTTGTTGATGACATTTCTTTTGAATATATTAAAGGTTCTGAAGTGGATTTTACTGATCAATTAATTGGTGCTTCGTTTGTAATTCATAACCCCAATGCTTCATCAGCTTGCGGATGTGGTAGTTCATTTTCAATTTAAATTATATGTCAAGTAGAAGATTCTCCCGAAATTATGATTTTATTTCTATTAAGTAATTATTAACCTAATTCAAGTTTAATAGGGTAACTAAAATAATGGGAGACGAGCAATGCTAATATCACCTCAGCTATCTGAGTCTAATAAAATAGAGGCACATCCTCTTGCTCATTCAACAAAAAGAAGTAAACGGCTGTTCTCAATGCGTATGCCAGACGACGCTATGATCGATGCAGGAATTAATGATAACGATCTTTTAATTGCAAACCCATTGAGCAAACCAGTTGATGGCTCGCTTGTAGCCGTTATGATTGATAATCATCTAACAGTTCGTCGCTATTTTGATTTAGGTCACCACATTTGCCTTGCGCCGGAAAATGTTAATTATCCAGCCATTGAAATGATTAATCAGGATGAACTTTCCATTTGTGGGGTGATCGTTGAAATTATATAGCCTTCTTGAATTTATGTTTTACAATGATTTCTACGTTGGATAAACAGTTAGATTTTAAAGCCCAAGGCTTTATAAGTTAAGACTATGCAAGGACGCCAATAGGTAGTGCTTAAATTAAAAAATATTTTCATTATAACAATTTCTGTAATTTTGGTAGTTATATTTTTATACTTCGCCTTCCTACTGACAATGATTGCCATATTCATATCCATGATTTGCTCAATTTTTATATATTTAAGAGGATTGCCCTATAAACAACCAGGCAATTTTTCTATTTGGACCCAAACCTTTTCAAAAAGTAATCCTAAAAAACCACCTATCATCATTGAACATGAGAAAAATTAAATTTGCTGAGGAATTCATTCATTAGGTTTATAAGCCTTCAAACAAACTATTATCTTAAAACAAGGTAATCATAGACTGTTAGGCCAAAAAAAGTTTTAAGTAAAAACGTTTTGGGTATGTTATATAACATACCAAATGAAAACTACAGAATCCACCAAGCCTGTATTACCTATTCTCCCTGCCGAATTAAATATTGTGGCTTCCTTAAATGATGCGCAAAAAATGGCTGTACAGACCTTACAGGGGCCTGTACTAGTTCTTGCAGGCGCAGGGACAGGAAAAACGCGCGTTTTAACAACGCGTTTAGTACAAATTATCCTTGAGCGTCATGCCTGGCCAAGCCAAATCCTTGCTGTTACTTTCACAAATAAGGCCGCAAAGGAGATGAAAGAGCGGGTTAGTAAATTAATTGGACAAGCTGCAGACGGTGTTTGGCTAGGAACTTTTCACTCTCTGGCTGTCCGTATTTTGCGGCGTCATGCTGAGCTTATAAACAGAACACCAAGCTTCACCATACTTGATACTGATGATCAATTGAGGCTGATCAAACAATTGATTAAAGCAGAAAATCTTGATGACAAGCGTTGGCCGCCTCGTCTTATTCTAGCAGAAATAAGTCGCTGGAAAGATCGGGGTCTAAACACTGACAAAGTAGAAAAACACCAAGATTATGAGCCAAGTC
>JACVCA010000116.1 GCA_016742295.1 Alphaproteobacteria bacterium
ATGCAGGGCATACCGTCCGCCTGTCCGGATGGGTCCATCGTAAACGTGACCACGGTCAATTATTATTTATTGATTTAAGAGATCACTACGGCCTAACTCAGTGTGTCATTGATAGTGACAGTCCTTATTTTTCTGAGGCAGAATCCATCCGTAATGAGAGTGTCATTACCCTCACAGGCCAAGTGGTTGCACGCTCGAAGGAGACTGTTAACCTCCAACTTCTTACGGGTTCAATTGAACTTCTTGTTGATACTTTGAAGGTTGAATCGCTTGCAGATCCATTACCCCTTCAAGTCAATGGTTCAGGAGATTTTCCTGAGGATACTCGTTTACGTTACCGCTTTCTGGATTTAAGACGTGAGCAAGTACATGCCAATATGGTTTTAAGAAGTGCTGTAATTTCTTCATTTCGAAGACGTATGACGGCTGCAGGCTTTATGGAAGTCCAGACACCAATTTTAACCTCCAGTTCGCCTGAAGGGGCGCGCGATTATTTAGTACCAAGCAGGCTTTATCCTGGCCAGTTTTACGCTTTACCTCAAGCACCTCAACAGTTTAAGCAACTGTTAATGGTTGCAGGATTTGATCGTTATTTCCAAATTGCTCCCTGTTTCCGCGATGAAGATGCACGCGCAGATCGTTCACCCGGCGAATTCTACCAACTTGATTTTGAAATGTCCTTTGTGACCCAAGAAGATGTATTTGAAGCAATTGAGCCCATTTTACATGGGGTATTTGTCGAATTTTGTAAAGAACGTACCATTTCACCCTTACCATTTCCTCACATCACCTATGACGAGTCTATGTTAAAGTATGGCAATGATAAACCTGATTTGCGGATACCTCTTGAAATTACTGATGTAACAGATGTCTTTAAAGGGTCAGGGTTTTCTATTTTTGAAAATCAAATTGCCAAAGGCGCTGTTGTACGAGCGATTCCCGCGCCGAAAACGTCAGAAAAGCCTAGAAGTTTTTTCGATAAATTGGATGAGTGGGCGCGTGAGCAGGGAGCTCCAGGTCTTGGCTATATCAGACTGGATGAACATGGCGAAGGTCGTGGCCCCATTGCAAGGTTTTTTGATGAATCTCGGATAAAGTCGCTTTGCAATGCTTGTAAGCTACAGCCTGGCGACAGTGTATTTTTTGCCTGTGGACAACAAGCCGAGGCTGCAAAGTTAGCCGGACTTACACGAACTAAATTAGGTCATGAACTTGAAATGGTTGACACAAATACTTTCAAATTCTGCTGGATTATTGATTATCCAATGTTTGAATTTAATGAAGAAAAACAACAAATTGATTTTTCTCATAATCCATTTTCCATGCCCCAAGGAGGGCTTGAAGCTCTAAAAAGTCAAGATCCACTCACTATAAAAGCCTATCAATACGATATTGTATGTAATGGGATTGAACTCTCAAGCGGCGCAATTCGCAATCATAAGCCCGAAATTATGTATAAAGCTTTTGAAATTGCAGGTTATAGTCGTGAAGAGGTCGAAAGCCAATTTGGCGGCCTTCTAAATGCCTTTAAATTTGGAGCCCCCCCGCATGGCGGCGCAGCTCCAGGCATTGACCGTATGATCATGCTCCTTGCAGATGAACCTAATATACGTGAAATCATAACATTTCCGATGAACCAGAAAGCCCAAGACTTACTAATGCAAGCCCCTGCCCCTGTTCCCGAACAGCATTTAAAAGAACTCAGCATTCGCGTAATGCTTCCCCCGGAAAAAAAGAGCCTCGTTAATGACGACAAACCTTAAAAGCAATTGTTTCAAAAAGGAGCTACCTAAAACTTTAGTCCACGACAAATAGTAAGGCCGATTCTGAAGTGCAAGTCTTAGTTACCCAATCCCAAAGCAGAGAGCAGCGAAGCTATTTTTATGGGGCTAGCTTGGTCGAACAATTTTCAGCTGTGATTGCTTCTCATATACTTGGAAGCTATGTAACACCAACCGTTGGCAGTCCTTTTATCCTAGCTTGCTTAATAACAATATTTGCAAAGTTATTTCAGGCTCAGGTAACCCAAAGAAAAATTAATATGCTTTTGTTGATCTGAATGACTTTCATTCCCTCATTTTTAATTTCCACGCTTGAAGTTAAAGTAATTGGGCCTTTTATCGGCCTAACTTTGCCAGCCCTTTACCCTAGTCTTATTCTCATAATTAATCATTTTAAATATTATACATCAATTGGGGAGCCTAAAAGTGATCAAGATGCTGTTTTATATAACTTTTCCTAAGACTATTCTATGGATGATTTTAAGGTAACCTTAAGAGGCTTTCTTTTCACTTTGATAAAAGTAGATTCTAAGGTTGACCTTTGATATAAAGTTGAGCAGAATTAAAGCTGTCAGGTCGAAATTCAAAATGTAGCTCCTTAGTCCCTTCAGATTGTGGACAAGAAGACTATTAAAAAGTATCACCAGACAGATTTAAATAGCATCGGACTAAACAAGAGTAGAATACAATGGAAACTTTAGCTAGCAATGATATCGTTAAGCCTTATATAAGCCCTTCTCAAACACTCCCGGAAACTACGATTAAGGCATTGATATTAGGACTTTTTCTTGCTGTTGTGATGGCAGGTTCTAACGCTTATCTCGGTCTCAAGATCGGTATGACGGTCTCAGCTACAATTCCTGCAGCTGTTATTTCAATGGCCATTTTAAGATTTTTCCGCCAATCAAACATTCTTGAAAACAATATTGTCCAAACAGCTGCATCTGCAGGGGAAGTGGTGGCAGCAGGCGTTGTCTTTACCTTGCCTGCTCTTATTATGCTCGGTTATTGGGAAGAATTTCCTTTCATTGTGACTGCCGCAATTGTAACGCTTGGTGGGATTCTTGGGGTTTTATTTTCAATTCCTTTAAGGAGAGCTTTTATCATTGAGTGTCATCTTAAATTTCCAGAAGGTGTTGCGACTGCTGAAGTTCTGAAAGCAGGTCACGGGGTTACAAAAGGGGGAGCAAGAGATTTATTAATGGGGGGAATTTTTGCAGCCTTAGTCAAATTCAGCCAAACAGGTTTAATGATACTTGGGGAGGGAGCGCATTATTGGACTCATGCAGGTCGAACCATTGTAGGGTTTGGGACAGGTTTATCACCCGTTTTAATGGGGGCAGGATACATCGTAGGGCCCATGGTAGGCGTAAGTATGCTTGTGGGGGGGATCATGGCCTGGGGATTTGGCGTTCCTATATTTGGCTTTATTCAAGGTCTTCCCGAAGCTGATAGCGCCTACAAAGCAGCGGTAAGCATTTGGGGCAGTAAAATCCGTATGATTGGTGTTGGCACTATGGTTATTGGAGGGCTCTGGACTTTAGTCTACCTAATCAAACCGATTATCCAAGCTGTGTCATCTTCTTTTGAAACCATGCGTAAAATTCGGCTTGGTCAGCATGATAGCGTGCTTAGGACAGAATTAGACATTCCCATAACATATGTCTTTATAGGTATCCTTCTTTTAATCATTCCTTTGTTTATAATATTTAATCATGTTTTTAATCAGGCTGACTTTGGGATATCCCCTCACCTCTATTGGACAACAATTGCGATCATAACCATATTTTCTGTCATTGTAAGTTTTATTTGTGCTTCTATCGCTGGGTATATGTCTGGACTTATTGGTTCATCTAACAATCCCATTTCTGGGGTTGCAATTATCGCCGTTTTATCAGCTGCCATTTTGATCCTTTTCATCTTAGGAGATCAAATTGACTTTAGTATGGATAAAGCCAAAGCTCTTTCAGCTTCAGGGATTACAATTATATTAGGTGGTATTATGGCTTGCGCTGCTGCTTTAAGTAATGACACCCTCCAAGATTTAAAATCGGGACAACTGGTGGGAGCTACTCCTTGGAAACAACAATTAATTTTGTTGCTTGGTGTATTTGCAGGCGCAATTGCAATCACTCCAGTTCTGCAAGTCCTCTATGAAGCTTATGGAATTGGCAATATTATGCCGCGTGCTGGGATGGATCCGGCTCACACTCTTTCTGCTCCAAAAGCAGCTATCATGGCTGCAATTGCGGAGGGCATATTTGCTCGATCTTTAGATTGGTCAATGTTTGCTCTAGGTGGACTGATTGGTGTTATCGTTATCGTATTTGACGAGATTTTTAAACGAACTCACTTAGGATTACGTCTTCCAGTTCTCGCAGTTGCATTAGGAATTTATATGCCGCTTGATATCTCAGTACCTATCTTCCTAGGGGGTATGATTGCTCATTTCGCAGATAAAGCGCTTGAACATCAGAGTTCAAGTTTTGGAGTAGACTATCAATCAGCCACAGATTACGCACGCCGTAGAGGGTTGTTGCTAGCTTCTGGATTAATTGCAGGGGAAGCTTTAGTAGGAATTGCCTTGGCTATCCCTTTTGCTACCTACCAATCAACCCATCTTTTCAGTATCGTGCCTGACACATTTGCGCCTACTGGTGTAGGCCTTGGAAGCCTCGCATTTTTTGGATTATGTTACTACTTGTACAAAATTGCTTCACAAGGAAAATTAACAAGGGATTTATAAAAAAATAGCAGGCATCTACGTTAGGACTGGTGCCTGCTATTCAGCTTTTAAGGCTGAGATGTTTTCATTATATTTTTGTGGCCCTCCTGAAAAGATAGCATTTCCAGCAACAAGCATAGTAGCACCCGCCTGAATAGCTTGCACTGCAGTTCGAGAATTAATGCCTCCATCGACTTCAATCTCTATGTTATATCCTGTCTTTATTATTTTTTCAGAAAGGAGCCTAATCTTTGCCAGTTGAGTTGGGATAAATTCTTGCCCTCCGTAGCCTGGATTTACAGCCATAACCAACACCTGGTCAATACTATCAAAAACATAGTCAAGTATATCTAGAGAGATTGCAGGGTTTAAGGCAATTCCAGCTTTCTTTCCAAAAGATCGTATCAATTGTAGAGTACGATGAAGATGAGGTCCTGCATCTGGATGGACAGTTATAATATCTGCCCCCGCTTCAGCAAAGACTTTTATATAAGCATCTGCAGGTGCTATCATAAGGTGAACATCAAAAGGTAATAATGTATAAGGACGAATCGCTTTAACAACCGCAGGGCCTATAG
>JACVCA010000117.1 GCA_016742295.1 Alphaproteobacteria bacterium
AAAAGCTGCTGAGCAGGGCCATGTTGAAGCTCAATACACTCTCGGTGAGACGTATGTTCAAGGTCAAGGAGTACAACAATCCTTTAAGAAGGCAATAAAGTTGTACCGAAAAGCTGCTGAGCAAGGCCATGTTGAAGCTCAATATAATCTGGGAAACAGGTATTTTAATGATCAAGGAGAACGACAATCCAATGAGGAGGCGGTAGGATGGCTTCAGAAAGCCGCTGAACAAGGACACACCCAGGCTCAAAACGACCTTGGAGTGGTGTATGCACAAGATTATGGAGTACAACAATCTAATGAGAAGGCGATAGAATGGTACCAAAAAGCAGCTGAACAAGGAAATGCTGAAGCCCAATATAATTTGGGGATGATGTATGCACAAGGTTATGGAGTACAACAATCTAATGAGAAGGCGGTAGGATGGCTTCAGAAAGCCGCTGATCAGGGACAAGCAAAAGCCCAATACAATCTTGGTGGTGCATATGTTAAAGGGTATGGTGTAGAGCAATCAGATCAAAAGGCGAAGGAGTTGTGGCAGAAGGCTGCTAAACAAGAACATGTACTAGCTCAACATTCCCTTGGAGTATTGCTTTCTCGAAATGATTCAAATGATAATGTTAGAGGAGCCGAGTGGCTAATGAAGGCTGCCAGAAACAATAAAAAAGATACATTTACCTTTGGCAACCAACATCAAGCTAACTTGAGTAAACAAGATAAGGCTCAAACTATGCTTGGTATGCTATATTATATTGGCCGTGGAGTTTTGAGAAATGAAAAAAAGGCAATTAAATGGCTTAAGAAATCAGATTTAAATTTACAAATCTCATCTTCTATAATGCCTATGCCCTTACAACCGCTCTTTTCTCAATCATATAGTTGCTCAAGTGGAAATAATCAATGCATCGAAAGCGCGTGCTTTAGTATTCTTGCTGCCTTGTGTACTCCTGTAAGCTTAGAATATTTTGAAAATGAGTCAAAATATTCTAAGTTATTGTCTTGTTTGATTAAAAAAATCAGTATTGAGAAGAAAGGCAAGAGTATTGGTGAGGCAGTTAAAGAATATAAAGAAGCTGCAGAAAAAGGAGAAGCAAACTCTCAGCTGAAAGTGGGAATTTTTTACCATTATGGCTTAGGGATCGTCCAAGATCTTGAGAAAGCCATCGAATGGTATAGCGAGGCAACCCAGAGAGGAAACATTGAGGCCCAGTCTCTTCTTTCTAATTTCTACGCGAATGGCGTAGATATTGTTAATGATCAAGCTAACAGCCAAATATGGCAGAAACGCGCAGTCAGTAATATATTTAAGGCTTCTCCCTTTTCTATGGATTCTTCTGCTATTGAAGTAATCCCTATATCTTTAAAACCGAAAAGTCCTCATTTTACTTTTCATCTTGATGACGACGAAATTGTTCAAGATGAGAGTGAAATTATAAGGTCTTATACAAAGACAGCTGATCAAGGAGATGAAGAGGTTCGAGATACGCTTAGTAGATTAACAAGAGAAGTTAATCAAAAAATCCAAGTAAGTTTGGGTAAGTTATATACTGATGTAGTAATAGGCAGATCTCCTACTACTACTGATGCTGATGTATTTTTGTGGTTATCTGTAGCCAGTGTAGCTGGAGATATAAAGGCTACTTATCGATTAGGTCGGATGTATGAGTATGGGTGGGGCTGCGATAAGGATGAGATATTAGCTGTAGGATGTTTTACAGATGCAGCGACTACAGGGTGGTATGCATCAGCTCAGAAGGCATTAGGAGAAGCTTATCGGTATGGCAAGGGAGTACCTCAGTCTAAGATAGATGCACTACGTTGGTATCGTAGAGCAGCTAAGCAAGGAGATGCGGGAGCAACAGCTGTTATTAAGGATATGGCAGATGAGGATGGTAATGAAGCAGCGATGTATGCTTTAGGTCGTGCTCATAAAGAAGGCTGGGGAATCGCTAGAGATAAAGAGGAAGTAGCGCTTCAGTATACAAGAGCAGCTAATCAGAACTATCCTAAGGGTCAGTATGCAGCCGCCCTTCAAAGGTTAGAAGGTAAAGTTGGTCAGGATGACCTAGACCCTCTGTTATTATTGGTGGTTCTTTCAGGTAAAGAGGCTGTCTCTCATTATTATGGCTTACAAGGTCAAAAAAGAGTAAGTCGTACTCAGAGAAAGCAGATTGCAAAGCTTATTAATGAGAACTATCAACAGTATTATGAGCAAGGGTATTATAAAGCTCAGCATAAATTAGCTGAGCTTTATGAAACAGGCAAAATCATTCCTTTAACAAGCTTAAAAGATCCAATAGATATATATGAAGAATCTATCAGGCTTTATAAAGCCTCAGTTCAGAGTAATAAGCCTGTAGCTATAGCTCCTCTTGAGAGGGTGCAAGCCTCTCTTGCTCTCTTTAAGCAGATGGATGAGCATCAAAGGTTAAGCCATGATAATCCAAAGTTTGCTAAGCTCTTAGAGAAGTATGCAAGCACGAGAAAGCATCCCCCAGAATATCTTTATCGCTTAGCTCTTATATTTAACCAAGCAGATCTTTATTCCGAGTCAGTACGTAAGAAGCTTGTTGATATTGTTCGTTTGCTTGCAAGTCTACCTGAAAATAGCAAGCAAGCACAAGGTATGTTGCATATGGTTATGAGCTTAGTAAACTCCAAGGAGTTTAAAGAAGGAGAAGAAAAAGTTGGAGAGAGCTATCGGTTAAGAGAGTTAGAGAGCATTAAGAAGGATATTAACCTTATAAGAAGGTCTTGGTGTTTGATTCCTTCACCCAGCAGTGTTGTCTCTGAGGACTTAAGAGTTTCTCTTAACATGCTACATGATCCAAGGATAGAGATCTTTAATAGTTACTTCAGGCAAGCAGAAGGGGATTATGAGGTTGATCTGTTTAATCGGTCAGTAGATAAGATCTTAAATCTGTTTGATCACTTACGCCAAAGAGGAGAGATTACGCAAGAGCGTTTGAGTAGTGAAGAGGAGGGACAAGGTATAGAGGGAGAAGAAAGTGTTAAAGAAGTTGGCAGTCGAGAGAGTCTTAAAAGGCTTTTAACATCTAATAATGCAGCAAGACCTAACAATCGCTTTGCACATCGCTTGATTCGTATAGCCGATATGGTGCAAGAGCAATATAAGAAGGATCCATCTTTAGTGGCCTCTCAGCTTATTCAATGGGCAAAGAGAGGAGTTAACTGCTTAACAGCAGGTGAAGAAGAGATGAATCAATTTTATATTGATTACATTATGAATGCAAAACTAGACTCAGGAGCATTAGCAAAGGAAAACAGAACGCTTGAGATGCAGATTGCCATATGCTTAGCTAAACTTAGGTATAGATTATTAGATGAGCTTGTTGACAGAGAAGATGCAGAGAGGATACATGCAGTAAAGCATTTAGAGAAGAAGGCACGTTATGCGCTTGGGTTATTAGGAGATGCAGAGAACTATAAGGATGTATCAGAAGAAGGAGCTATTGAGCAGAAGTATCTACACATGTCTTTTCAAGATATTGTTGGTGAGGTAATGAAGAGGTATACTCATGACTTTATGGCAGAGCACATAGCTAAGCAAATTGATGACAAAGTGATAAGTTATGAAAAAATTATGAGGCGCCTAAGGTTTCAGTATATCAGGGGAAAGGTAGCCCCTAACGGCATGCTTGATAATAGCTTATTCAGCAATGAGGATTACATTCTTGATCATTGCTCAAGAGAAGAGTTTGAAAAGCAGGTGATGCTTTTCCATTCGATGCAAGGAATAAGCTCGGGTAACGACCATTCAAATAAAAACTTTTTGGATTGGGATGCTATTAAAGGGCAATCCTATGAGTATGCAAGAGAGCAAATGGCAACAGAGTTTTATGATGAAAACTATAAGTTTACTCACAAAGGTGCTAAAGCTCTGCTAAAGGGTATGGGATATTTGGAAGAAGAGGGACACTAAAATTATTTTAGGGTCAGTATTTTATTTTTTTTATTAACATATTAAGAGGATTGATATGGTCTGAAGATGTTGACGCTCCATATCCAAGGCTGGGAGCTTGAGTTGGGAAAGATTATTCGAAAACCAAGGTTATAGAAGATTTTCGCCCCTTACGACTCTTCTAAGTCGCTACAGATTACCTATCCCCTTAGCTTGCTGCGGGGTGTAGTATTGTCAATAAAAGTAGTTACAAGGGTGCACTATTTTACAGATGATTTGCTTGATTTTCTAAGAGGAGATTGAACTATGAGAATACAAATCATATCAAGATTTTTTATTCTAGGAATGACTCTCTTTAATAATTATATTTATGCAACTGTACAGCAGCAAGAGGTTATCGAATCAGCTCAGGAAATTCAAGGGATAGATGAAAAATCTGAGATAGAACATTTAATAAAACGCGGAGAAGCGTCACAACTTGGAGCAGATAAAGAAACTGATGCTGATCTTAAGCAAGCATTTTATTATGAAGCTTTCCTCGCTTATCAACAAGCAGCAAATAAAGGAAATGCAGAAGCACAATGCTTACTTGGTAGACTCTACAAAATGGGTCAAGGAGTGAAACAATCAGAGACAGATGCAGTTAAATGGTATTCTCTTGCTTCAAATCAGGATCACCCAAGAGCACAATATTTACTTGCAAGTTTATATGAAGAAGGGAAAGGAACCCCTAAAGAAATAAGCTCTCAATCTAATGAAATTGCGCAAGCATTATATACTAAAGCTTTTGAGAATTTTACGCGACGTCTTCCTACTAAAGCATCGCATCAATGTACTTTTGGTTTGATGTATTTAAATCATAAAGGACATCAAGTAGATGATCTTTCGGAAGAAGATGATATCTTAGCTGCTTATTGGTTCAATGAAGCTGCAATGCAAGGATATTCCCCTGCTCAATTTAGTCTTGGTTATATATATAGTGTCGGCCAAGGAGTAGCTCAAAATAACGAGATCGCTTTGCAATGGTTCCAAAAAGCAGCTGAACAAGGAAATGCTGAGGCACAAGTTAACCTTGTCGTGATGTATGCCGAGGGCCAAGGAGTGACTCAAAATAACGAGATCGCTTTGGAATGGTTCCAAAA
>JACVCA010000118.1 GCA_016742295.1 Alphaproteobacteria bacterium
AATGTTGACACACGCTCATAACGAGGCACCCCCTCTTCAGCTGCAATATTTTTGTATTGAATATCAAGTTCATAAAGAGTCTCTGAATGTTCAGACACAAAGCTAACAGGCAAAATAACAATGGATTTTCCTTCTTTCCCAGCCCGGGTAATTTCAACATCCGTATAAGGTTCAAGCCATTTTAAAGGGCCAACACGACTTTGATAACAAATGACATAATCAAGATCTTGTTTATTAAGATATTTTAAAATCTCAAAGACACTTTTTTCAACTTGCCATTGATAAGGGTCACCTTGATCAACAATGCGTTGTGGTAAACCATGAGCCGAAAATAAAACACGCACCTTTTCTAAATTAGAAAATGAAGAAAGTTTATCTTTTAGCAAGCGCACTGTTGCCCTAATAAACTTCGGCTGTGTGGGATAACAACAAATTTTTCTAGTTGGCTTATTCCAGTAGTTTTTGCGACAGATGTCATCCCATTCCTTAAAAGAGGAAGCCGTGGTTGTTGAGGAAAATTGAGGGTAAAGTGGCAACAAGACCACTTGATCAGGGTTATAAGACTTAACTTCATGAAAAACTTCTTCAGCCCGGGGATTCCAGTAACGCATCACGGAAAAAACTGTATAATCCTCACCCAAAACCGCTTGCAGAGCTTCCTGTTGTTTTTGAGTATTGGAAACAATGGGTGAGCCTCCACCTAATTTCCGATAAATATCAGAAGCTTCCCGTGCACGCCTATGAGAAAGCCATTTTGCTAAAAAAAAACGAAAAGGCATAGGAAATCTTATAATTTGAGGATCAAAGAACAAATTAAACAAAAATGGCTTAACAGCCTTTAAATTATCAGGGCCTCCTAGATTGAAGAGTATAACAGCAGTCTTCATAGCTCCTCATTTTGAGTTAGATTTTTTATTAACTCAATTAGATTTTGGACATGAGCCGGGGGAGTTTCTGGTAAAATTCCATGTCCCAAGTTAAAGATATAAGGTCCGGTATTCAAAATTTTTAGCTGTCTTTCAACTTCATGCCTTAAGGCAAGGCCACCAAACACTAGCATCATCGGATTCAAAGCTCCTTGAAGAACAGCTTGTTTCCCCAACTCTTGGCGGGCCCAAATTAAGTTAAGTGTATCGTCGAGGCTTAGGGCAGTCACACCGGTTAACATTAAAAATTCTTTATACCAAGCCCCGCAGCGCCGTGGAAATCCAATAATGGGAACATCAGGATAACTTTCTTTGACCCTCTGGACAATCTTTCGTGTTGGCTCAATCACCCAAGGATAAAAATGAGAAGAAGGCACGCAACCGGCCCAACTATCAAAGAGTTGAAGTACTTCTGCCCCTGCATTTACTTGCGCGATGAGATAATCTGCAGTGATTTCTGCAAGTTGATTAAGCAAAATCTGGAAAGCCTTCGGCCATCTAAAAGCAAACGCTTTGGCTTGGTTAAAATCACGGCTAGAATGTCCTTCAATCATATAACAAGCTAGGGTCCACGAAGCCCCAGCAAAGCCAATTAACGTAGTGGTGGGTGAAAGTTGAGCTTTAACAAGGTCTATAGCCTCACAAACATGTGAAGTAACTCTTTCAATGCCTTTCCAATCTAATCTAGCTAGATGTTCAGGTTGAGAAAGAGGTTCCAATATTGGTCCTTTATTTTCAATGAATTCAATTTTTTGACCGAGCGCATAAGGAATAACCAATATATCAGAGAAAATAATCGCAGCATCAAGATTATAACGTTGAAGTGGTTGGAGGGTAGCTTGGGCAGCAAGATGGGGGGAGAGACAGAAATTAAGAAAGTTGTTATTTTTTGAACGAAGCTCAAGATATTCTGGCAAGTACCTTCCTGCTTGGCGCATTAACCAACAAGGAGGCGTACGGGCTTTATTATTGTTTAGAACCTTTAATAACGGTTTCAATTTTACTCCCTATCTCTCATCTTACATAAATATATAAATAAAGAAGTTGTTGAAGAAGTAGATCTTGTTGATATAGTCAATTCACAGACTGGGATCAAGTTTTGCATTATGATACATAATCTATTCACAATTTGTGGATAAAAAAGTTTTTTAGAGCATATAGACTTTAAAATCAAACTATCAAATTAATTTATTCCCATAAGCTTGTGTGGAGTATTTATATCATTCGATGTGGATCATATATTTTAACTCACCGCTTATCCATACTTTATAACCTGTTGATAAACAATCGAAGTAAAGAGGATGAATTTGAAGATTTCAAAAACTCTTAACTTATCACTAATTTATTCACAGGTTATCCAAAAAGTTTAAGGTTATCTTACTTTATTTTTCTATTTGAAGAATCGGCTAGGATTTGTTAGAAAGAGAGGGTAAGCAGTTAAGTTTTATCAAGTATTATGCAAGATCCTCTCCATCAATTTATGATTCAAACGCTTATTCCTTTAGAGATTAATGGCGTTAATTTGTCCTTTACGAATTCAGCTGCTTTTATGCTAGTAGCAACGTTACTGATTATGGGGTTTCAGTTTTTTGGTATGCGTCATAAGGCTTTAATTCCGGGTCGGTTTCAATCACTCGTAGAAGTTAGTTACGAATTTATTGCAAAGACGGTCAGGGAAAATGCTGGCGTAGAGGGTATGAAATACTTGCCTTTTATTCTGGCACTTTTCATGTTTATTTTATTGGGTAACATGCTTGGTATGTTGCCTTACTCATTTACTTTTACAAGCCATATTGTGGTAACATTTGCCCTAGCTATGCTTGTGTTTATAATAGTTACAGTGATGGGGTTTCTCAAGCATGGCTTAGGTTTCTTCCGTCTATTTTTCCCAGAAGGTGTACCTTTAGCCATTGCTCCGATTTTGATTCCTGTTGAAATTTTTACATATCTTGCACGTCCCCTTATTATGTCAGTGCGCTTGTTTGCCAACATGCTAGCAGGTCATATTATTCTAAAAATCTTGGGGGCTTTTACCATTGGAATGGGTATTTTTGGAGTAGCGCCGTTGGCTTTAAATTTGGCTTTGACAGGTTTTGAATTCTTTGTAGCGTTTATCCAAGCTTATATCTTTACAGTTTTAACCTGTTTATATATGCATGATGCCTTGCATTTACACTAGGATATAGTCAGAATCATGACCAGCAAAAGATAACTTTGCAACAATAATTCATAAGGAGTTTTAAATATGGATATAACATCGGCTAAATTAATTGCCGCTGGACTTTCAATGTTCGCCTTACTTGGCGTTGGTATTGGTCTTGGTAATATCTTTGCAACTTTCATCAGTTCAATTGCTCGCAACCCTTCAGCACAACCTGAGATGTTTCGAATGAGCTTGATTGGTGCTGCTTTTACAGAAGCAATTGCTTTAATAGCATTCGTGGTTGCTATGATTATTTTATTCGTCTTTTAAGAAAATAAACTGATGCCTCAACTTGATATTGGCACCTATGCATCCCAGCTATTTTGGCTATTCACCTGTTTTGGATTACTATATATTTTTATGTCCCATGTTTCTATTCCTTTAATTGGGACTGTCATTGAAAAACGGCATTTACATATTGAGAAAACACTGAACCGTGGTATGGAATTAGAGGTAAAGGCAGAAAACTTAAGGGTAAAATTTGAGCAAGTTCTAGCTGAGTCTCGTGATCAGGCGCATAAAATGTTAGTATCTTCGGTTCATGATATTGGTGTTACAATAGCACATCAAAAGAAAGAAAGTTCTGAAGCCATAATGGCACGTATTCAAAATGCACAAAATGAAATTTCTAAACAAAAAGATGCAAGTTTAACTGAGCTAAAGCATGCTGCAGGAATGATCACGAGTGATATTCTCCAAAAACTCATCAATATTGAACTTGATGTAGCACAGATTGAAACAGCAATTAACCAAACTTTGCAATCTAAGGGTGCTTGATGCTGCATGATCCTGCCTTTTGGTTTATGATTGCGTTCCTCTTGTTTTTAGGGCTTGTGGGTAAAAAAGCTTGGAAATTTGTCACTGCTCAAATGGATTGGCGTAAGCAATCTATTGAAAATGAGATTTTTGAAGCCGTAAAACTTCATGAAAAGGCTCAAGCTTTTTTAGATGAGATGAAGCAAAAAAATCAACAAGCTGAACAGCACGCAGAAGAGATTTTAGCTCATGCACGTCAGGAATCTGAGCGCCTACAAGCTGAGGCTACGAAAGAAATTGAAGCTTTTATTAAGCGTCGGGAAAAACTTGCCGAAGAGAAGATAGCATATGCTGAAAGCCAAGCCCTCAAAGATATTCATACGCGTGCCATTGAAGTGGGAATTGAGGCTTCTGAGAAAATCTTGCATACAACCATCGATCAGAAAAATGGTGCAAAGCTAATTGACCAGGCATTAGACGAGATCGAGCGAGATGTGCAATGGAGGCCTTAATTTGTCTTTGAGGTTGCAAAAAATGCTTTGTAAGATGAAGTATAAGGACAACCACCTTCACATCCGTTACAAGGGTATTCTATCCCACATTTGAGAGCTTCTTTTGGAGGTAAGTTGTAATTATTGCAGCCACCTAATGTTATTCCCCCTAATATAGTTACCCATTTAAGATTTAATTGCATTTTAATCATTTAATTGTCCGTTTATAAAGTGATCTATAGATTTCATTTCTCTATTATATCAATGATACGTAAATAAAAGGATGATGCTCAAGCTTTAAATATTAAAAGCTTTTTTGATAAAAAATGAAAGTATTCAATGGCCTTAAAATAGCCTCTTTGGAAAATAATATCTTGCAACTTGTCATCAATTTAATAATAATGATTTTTTAAAATTTAATTTAAAAAAGTTATTACTTTAAGATTTTAAAAAAATGAATAATAGAGTAAAAAACCCTGAGAATTTGCTGCAGAAAGATCTTATTCGGACCCTACTTTGATTGGGATAAGGCTAAATATTTTTATTATATTGCAAAACTAGGAAGTCTTTCAGAAACGGGAAAATTTTTAAATATCTCTCAGCCCATTTTAAGCCGAAAAATAAGAATTT
>JACVCA010000119.1 GCA_016742295.1 Alphaproteobacteria bacterium
TGTGTCCATTACTTAGAAAATTTCATCAGGTTAACATGAGTTATTTCAAGAGTCTGCCCTACCCTTATTTACAAAACTGGCTGATCTACCACCTTGAAAGCCCATTGTTTTTATCAGCAATGGATAAGTATCCTCTTTGGCCCTCAACATTGCAGATTTAAATTTGATTTTAAATCATCGTAAATTGTCCCCTGCTAATTTCCATGCTTTCCGGAGTTGGGTTTGATAGCCTATTAAAGCTAAAGCTCCACCAGAATGAATGATTAGATTAGGTCCTGTGAGTTTGTAGTTATCAATAATTCTTTCAGTCTCCAAGAATAATTTTGCTGAGTAGATAGGATCTGTCAAAAATCCTTCGTGACGTGCAACATCCAGGATTTTCATAAATATGGCCGAATTTATGGCACCAAATGAACGGTTTATGCTAGGAATATGCAACGAAAACTGCCTTAAGACGCACTCCCAAGGTAAGTCAGTAGCCATAAATTTTTCAAAAAGTTTCCTATAATGATCAAGTTTTTCTAAAAAAATTTTGGTCTGGCCAGCAACTAGCAAAACGTGCACGTGAGTGGTTTTATGAAGCCACACAAACACTAAAATCACTGCAATTGCCGTCAAACCCGTGGCTGATTCGATAAAAAGATTTTTGAATTCATAGTTCTCTATTTTTTCATTTTCTAGGATATCAAGCGGAAGAGTGAGAGCACCAGGTAAGGCCTCGGGCATACAAGCTCCCTCGGGAATGATAAAGAAGCGTTGTGAAGAATTCTCTTGGGTATATTGATATGTAATATCCTCTACTTTTGGCCAATCTATGCGAGAAATCCAATGAATTTGATCTGAAGGTACAAAAAGAGAGGTAAGAAGAAAATTACCTATAAGCTTAGGGGTTGAAGCGCCAAGTAGAAACAATAAAGGGGTGAGCTCATTTTCAATTAGGCGCTGCGAAAGACCAAGAACATTATTAGAAAATGCACTACCAATTACTATAACTTGATCGGGTGAATCTTCAAGAATATGAGGCAATAATGAAAGATACTTCCGAAATTTTGTTCCACTAATGCCAAAACTAAGCTCATCTTCTCGCTTAACGAAACAAGGAGATTTAAGATTGCCCAAGGTTTTAAGTTTATGAATACGAGAGTGTACTATATTTAAATGCATTGCGTGCAATTTCTGTACTAGATCGTTGTGTTTATCGATTAACATTTATATCCAAATTTTTAACCTTTAAAAGCAGCGCGTTATGAAGACTATATCCATACCTTAAAATTGCTTCAGCCTGGGTCGTATAACGGCCATCTTCTTGATGCAAGATCATTCCTTGTTCTAAACAACTTGGACTTGAAATTCCTTTTCTTCCCTGAATCAATATACGTTTAGCAGGCTTATTTTGCTTTGGCCATAAGGGAAAAACTGTAATTTCACCAACTTTACCATTTAAAGCTGCTAAAATGCTGTCTAAACGATCTGCCCTATGTATCAGTGTAATTGAGCCTTTGGGAATTAGCATTTTAAGGCAAAAATCAATCCAATCTTTTAAGCTCACATTGCCTTCATGGTGTGCCAAGGCTTTTCCGGAATGCCGAGAGGCTGATGCAAGGTTTCCCGCTAAATAAGGAGGATTTGCCATGACATGGTTAAACCTCCCCGTCATTAAGCTTGCAGGTGGGGTAAGTAAATCCCCTTGAATAAGTTTCAAATGCTTTTCAAATTTATTATTTAAAATATTTTTTATTCCAAGGTCCACTAATTCACTTTGAAGCTCAAGACCAGTAATATAGCAATCAGATACCCTCGAAGCTAAACAAAGCATTGCCGTACCAACACCTGCTCCCACTTCAAGCACATGGTCTTGAGGGTGTGGTTTTAAAGTTGCTGCAAGAAATATAGGATCAATTGCCGTGCGATAGCCTTCTTGCGGCTGTAATATAGAAATTCGCCCATTGAGGAGCTTATTTAGCGTTGGCTCCATTGAATTATCTTCTCTTTCTTTTAAGGTTTTGGTTGAGTTTTAACCTCCTCGTAGTTTAATCTGCTCAAAGCCAACATCAAAGGATAATCATTCATGTCTCACAAGGCTGCTTCTCATGCCTCCTGTATCCCTAAAATAGATGAAGTTAATGCACTTGAAGCACTTCATAATTTTGTAAAAGATGATTTAAATTTAGTTGATAAAGTTATCATACGAGAAATGACGAGCCAAGTTCCCTTGATCCGCGACTTGGCAGGCTATCTCATTCATGCAGGCGGTAAACGGTTAAGACCAATGTTGACGATAGCCTGCGCTCAACTCGCAGGCTATCAAGGGCAACGTCACATACCGCTTGCTGCTTGTGTGGAGTTTATTCATACTGCAACTTTACTACACGATGATGTTATTGACGAAAGCAATCTACGTCGTGGGATAGCATCGGCTAATGCGCTGTGGGGAAACAAAGCGAGTGTATTGGTTGGAGATTTTCTTTTCAGCCGTGCTTTTGAATTAATAGTGGCTGATGGCTCTTTTGAAGTTCTTAAAATATTGTCAGAAGCTTCGTCAACAATTGTTGAGGGTGAAGTTCTTCAACTGCTTACTGCAAACAATACCGCAACAACAGAAACTGGTTACTTCAATGTAATAAAAGCCAAAACTGCACAACTGTTTGAAGCGGCCTGTCATATCGGTGGCGTTATGGCAGAATGTACCGCCTACCAAAAGCAAGCGCTCGCAGCTTTCGGTCATAACCTAGGTATTGTGTTCCAGCTTATTGATGATGGCCTTGATTATTATGGAACAGAGTCGCAATTAGGTAAAACTCCGGGCGATGACTTTCGTGAAGGTAAGGTCACTCTTCCTGTCATCTTAGCTTTCACCCAAGGAAATGCTGATGAAAAGAAATTTTGGGAGCGAACGCTTGGTCAGTTAGACCAAACTGATCAAGATCTAAACTTAGCAATTCAGTATCTAAAAAAATATAATGTTTTTAGTCGCATAATTGAAAAAGCTAAATCATTTTCAAAAAGAGCAAAGGAATCTTTAATGGTCTTTCCTGAATCGTCTTTAAGGAAGTTGCTTTTAAATGTAGCTGATTTCTGTGTTTATCGTTTGTCTTAATGAACCGTTCTAATATCCACGTGCTCTCTAAGGTGCGTCTAGCAGTGCCTTCAAAGGTGTAAGTGCCTTTAGAGGTCTGCAAAGACATTTCATAGGTACGTAAAGGTAATTGATTTTCAAGAGTAGTTGCCTTAATTACAATTGTACCTACACTGCCCGAACTGGGGTTTTTCCATAGGCTCATTTGACCATCAGTTGCATATTCAAGGGCATGCTGTGTAGTTTGCTGAATCATCAGACAATCCTGCTTATCTAACTTAACATGCATTATCATCAAAGCACACGGATCTGTATCAACATTCTTAGTTGAAGATTCTACCCCAAACCACGCTGATGCTGATTGCTCGGCTGTGGGGTTGGCACATGCAGCTAAAAGACTTAAGGGGAGAGCAGTCAATAACTGTTTTATATTCATAAGATTTTACTTCAATATGAGATAGAGTTAATCTTTTATATCATATTTTCACTTTAAAAGCTAAATGTCTAGAGATACAAGACAAGGTAACCTCATTAACATTCACTTGACCCTTGCATTCTTGTCATAGGGCTAGAAAGGGCGTATTTTCCAGAGACAAACAATGACGCTGCTTGACCCGAGTACTAAAATCATTCTTTCTTTCCCGTGTATAGGTTACATTCTCAGGCTCTTACTCATCTTTACACTTTCCTTGTCCTCTTCGTTCAGGGAAATAATTAGTAAAAACAAAAAGATAATCTCACAATTCCCTTCAGAGAACTGTTTTGTAATTAATAATTTGCTGAGAGTTATATTTGTCTTTTCGTGGATCTCCGCTTGAGCAGAGATGACGAGAGGGGAAGTTTTTAGAACGCCTCTTTATATATACTTCAGACAACAAGCTTTTTTAACCCTATGACAAGAACGTTGGAGGCAAGTGAATTTTAATGAAGTTGCCTATAACCCATGAGGTCTTCAAGGAACTCATGGCGATAGAACTTGTCGCAAAGGCGATAAATTTTCTTTTTCAAATTTAAGCTATAATCTGCCATAATCTTGTTACTATCAATAAATAAATTATGACTCATGCCCTTTAACGAATCTAAGTCTAATAAAGCTTCTCAATTGCTCATTCAAAAAGCTGCAATGGCCTCTGTAACGGTGGCCAGCGTTTTAATTGCTGTAAAATTTTTAGCTTGGTGGTTCACAGGTGCGATTAGCCTTAAAGCAACTTTGATTGATTCTCTACTGGATGCGCTGGCCTCTTTAATGAACTTAGTTGCAGTTCATCAATCTCATCAACCAGCAAATAAGCAGTTTCGCTTTGGGTATGGGAAAGTTGAAGCCATTGCAGCCTTAGGCCAGTCTGTCTTTATTGCAGGATCAGCATGCTGGCTAACCTTTGAAGCTATTGAACGGTTTTTTAAACCTATTCCTATTCAAGCCGCTGTAATGGGTATTTTGGTCATGATTTTTGCCATGGGAATAACTTTTATGCTGCTCATTTATCAATATAGAGTTGTAAAGAAAACAGATTCACCAGCCATACGGGCTGATGCACTTCATTACCGCAGCGATTTTTTAATTAATGGGGGAGTAATCCTTTCTTTGCTTGCCGCACAATTTTACGATGTGACATGGGTGGACCCGCTTTCAGGCGCCATAATTGGGCTATATATTTTCTATACCGCCTGGAAACTTACGCGAGATGGATTTTATATCCTTATGGATCATGAGCTTCCAGAGAAAGATCGCCAACAAATTATTGCGCTCGCGTTGTCTCACCCTCAAGTCAAAGGGCTTCATGAGTTGCGAACACGAACTTCAGGGCTGAAGCGTTTTATTCAACTCCATCTCGAGCTTGACGGCAGCCTTACTCTTTCTGAGGCTAACGTCATTGCCGTTAAGGTAGACCAAATTATATTCGCTA
>JACVCA010000120.1 GCA_016742295.1 Alphaproteobacteria bacterium
ATGAACAAACTCGAGTCCTTGCCTGGAGATATTGGTATGGCCTACGTTTGCTGCCTTGTTCTTTTTAATTCTAACATATTTTTTTTTGCCTACTATCAGGACAACTTCGGTATGACCGAGAATACTTGATATCATGACTTACGCCCCCCAGAAATCTCACGGCTCTAGGCCTGAACGAAAACAATCTCAAGAGTCTACCACCGGAAATTGCATGCCTCACCAATCTCAAGATTTTGGATCTGCGTTCCAACAAGCTTTCTGCTGTGCCAGCGGAGATAAAGTACTTGACTCAGCTTTCGAAGCTGTTTCTGGTAAGGGCTCCTCTTGTTCTTGGGCCATATTCTAACCCCCAATCCCAAAGCGCTTTAACAAGTTGACCACCCTGCCCGATGAAGTTGGCGCGCTTGCATCATTGAAAATCCTGATGTCCTTCTTGTAGCACGAAAATGTATTTGCTGACTCGAGTTCAGTGCCCGCAACAACCAGCTTTCTTCCTTGCCAAAGGCTCTCGATGACCTCAGGTCGCTCAAGGTATAGCGCATCCCATGCACAAAGGAATTCCGCTAAGGTTTTCCTAGGTACTCGACGCAAGCGAGAACAAGCTGCAAAAGCTCAATTGCAAGCTCGGAACCTTGGTTATGTTGAAAGAGCTAGGTACACATCCGCGCCACTGGGCTCACTCTAACGCTTGAAAATAGATCTCAAGAAAAACATGCTTTCTAAAAAAATTATTTCTTGTTAGAATCGAACGTTATTTTAATAGTTAGCGCAGAGATCAATTTTTAAAATGCCTAAATCCCAACAAATTCATAAAGCAGCCTCTGTTATTCCCCTTCATGAGTCTGAACTTCATGCGATAGATCAAAGGGAGTTAAATCCCAAAAACTTTGTTTGGAATGGAGTAAAAATTATACCTTTCCTTGCCGTTATGACTTTGGCAATTGGGTTATGGTTTAGCCCTACTCCTGAGGGCCTAGACATTAAAACTTGGCATTTATTCACAATTTTTCTTTCAACAATTGCAGGGATCATTGTCAAACCCCTCCCAATGGGATCTATTGCTGTTATTGCACTTTCCGCCTGTACACTGACCCATACCCTGACTCTTGAGGAAGCTTTAAATAGCTTCAGCTCAAAAATTGTATGGCTGGTACTCGCAGCCTTTTTTATCGCACGCGGTTTTATCAAGACTGGTCTCGGTTCTCGAATTGCCTACTATTTCGTTGGGGGTATGGGGAAAAGTACCTTAGGTTTAGGGTATAGCCTTGTGTTGACTGAACTGCTTTTAGCCCCGGTTGTCCCCAGCAGCACAGCTCGTGGGGGTGGCATTGTTTTCCCAATTGTTAGCGCCTTAAACCAAGAGTACGGCAGTCATCCTGAGGATGGAACCCATCGAAAAATTGGAGCTTATCTGTTTAAACTTTGTTTTCATGCCAACACAATCACGGGAGCTATGTTTATTACCGCACTTGCAGGTAATCCCCTCATTGTCAGCTTGGCCAGTAAAGTGAATGTAAATCTGAGCTGGCATACATGGGCGTTGGCAGCTATCGTACCTGGTATACTATGTCTTGTTACTTTACCATTACTACTCTTTGTGATTTATCCGCCTCAGCTAAAGTCAACCCCTGAAGCTCCCGATGTTGCGCGGAATAAATTAAAGCAAATGGGGTCAATGAGCTTTGAAGAAAAGATTATGCTAACCACATTTTTAACCTTGCTTGGTTTGTGGATCTTTGGTCCTCAAGTGGGCATTGATGCGGGTACAGCAGCAATCTTTGGTCTGGCCGTTCTAATGTTGACGGGAGTTTTAAATTGGGATGATGTATTGCATGAACATGCGGCCTGGAATACATTTATCTGGCTTGGCTGTCTTCTAATGATGGCTGAACTTTTGAATGAACTAGGTATGATGATGTGGGTTAGTAATCATATTCAGACGGCCGTGGGCACTCTGGATTGGGTCTCTGCAATGGCTGTCTTAGTTCTAGTTTACTTTTTTTCTCACTATCTTTTTGCAGGTATTACATCCCATATTACTTCAATGTACAGTGCCTTTTTGGTTGTCTCAATTGCTGCTGGAGCTCCTCCCATGTTTGCAGCTCTGCTATATGCTGCTCTTTCAAGTCTTTCAGGCGGGCTCACCCACTATGGGACAGGAACAGGGCCAGTCTTTTTTGGAGCTGGCTATCTAAGTATTTCCGAATGGTGGCGCCTGGGTGCCATTGTCAGCGTTGTTAATCTGCTGATCTGGGTCACTGCTGGTAGCTTATGGTGGAAAATCATTGGTTTGTGGTAATCAATCATAAATTTACCTTGACAGTAAATTTGCGTGTAAAGATCTTGGATAAAAAACAAGACAAGCCACCCTAGGGCCTAAAATAAGGACTCTTTTTTCTTAATTGCCCCTTTTGTGGATTTTGCGGTCTTCTTGTTAAAGGTTGTCTCATAATAAAGACAGACCCCAACCAGGAGAAGCTAGATGAAGAAACTAAAGCACCGCGGCAAAACTTATCACGATATTCCAGCCCAAAACCGTTCAAGCCAACTACCCAGCCGTTTGGATATCTTGGCAGATATGGAAAAGATCTTTCAATTGGCTATGGCAACAGGGAAACTTAGCGTGGCTCTAAGAGCCAAAGAGCTGATTGGTAAAGAAATGGGACTGTTTTTACCCCCCTCTCAACGTGCTAAAATCAAGCTGAATGAGTTAAGTGATGAAGAGTTGATGGAAGCTTTAGATGAAGTCGAGCAAGAAAAGGTTAGTGTTGCAGGGCAACAGAAAATGATAGGGGAGGAAAATGCCCGTCTTCAAGCCAAGCTTGATTCTCAAAAAGAGCTTTATGCTGAAAAGCATTTGCAGCGTGAACGAGAGAATCAGGAGTTTGAAGAAAAACGGCGAAAAGCTTATGGTTCACAGGAAAATTCTGTATTATCGACTTGTTAGAGGAAAATAGGGTTATTTTTACTGCTTTACATAAGGGTTTTTGCCGCTCTTGACCTGGATGCGAATTGGAATACCTGGAAGTTTAAAATCTTCGCGCAGTGCATTTTGAAGATAGCGTATGTATGTATCAGGTAACTCCTCGGGTTTGCTTGCAAACATCGTAAAGGTAGGTGGACGTGTTTTAACCTGAGTTAAATATTTAATTTTAATTCGTGAGTGTCCTGCAAGGGGTGGGGGATGATATTGGGTCACATGCTGTAACCAGCGGTTGAGCTGCCCTGTCGAAATTCTCTTGTTCCACAAATCATACATCTCAAAAATAGAGTCTAACAACTTTTCAAGGTTCTTTCCTTTTAAGGCGGAAATAGGAATGCATGGAATACCTTTAATTTGTGGTAGAATATGACTTAATTTGTGCTTGATATCTTCAAGATAAGTTTTTTGATTTTTGATAAGATCCCACTTATTAATTGCAATCATTAAGACCCGGCCTTCATCGATTACTTTATTGGCAATGGTAACATCTTGTTTGGCGAGGGGAGTTTCATGATCTAAAACAAGCAGTACAATTTGTGCAAAATCGACTGCACGTAAGGCATCGTGCACAGCCATTTCCTCTAGCTTTGAAGTAACATTGGATCTCTTGCGCATCCCAGCTGTATCAATTAACCGCATAAGACGGCCTTTATATTCCCAATCAATTGCAATAGAGTCACGAGTTACGCCAGGTTGATCAGCTGTTAAAAGTCGTTCTTCTTGAATGAGGCTGTTTATTAGTGTGGATTTCCCAACATTAGGCCTTCCCACAATCGCCAATTGCAAATGTTTTTCAGAATCATCTTTGATGCAGGTTTTTTCTTGCGGTTTAATATAAAGTTTAAGAGCTTCAAAAAGCTCAACTAATCCTTCGCCGTGCGCTGCAGAAAATGGAATTGCTTCCCCCAGTCCAAGATTATTTGCATCACCTAGAACATGAAGTTTACTTGAACCTTCACATTTATTAGCCAGTAAAATTACCGGTTTATTGGCCTTACGGATTAAATCGGCGTAATAGCGATCTAGAGATGTAATTCCAGCTCGAGCATCAACAACACAGATTAGAATATCAGCTTCTGCAATGGCGTATTGGGTTTGCTCCCACATTTTTTTGGTAAGTTCATCACTCTTGGGGTTATCCAGGCCTGCAGTATCAATAAGGTTAAAGGCTAAATCACTTAGCCGTCCTTTTGCATACCTACGGTCACGGGTGACACCTGGAAGATCATGAACGAGAGCGAGCTTTTTCCCGATTAAGCGATTAAATAGCGTCGATTTACCAACATTAGGTCTTCCGATGATTGCAATAGAAGACAGTACAGGAGAGATCACAATAAATCTTGCTTATTTCATGGCAACAATGGTGCCGTCATCGGTTAAAAAGAAAATTGTTTCATTGGCAATGATAGGCGGTAACAAGGTTTTTCCTGGTAAATCATAGCGGGCAGTTTCCTTACCGTCTTTTACATCGAGTACGACGGCTTGACCAAGCGAGCTTGCGACAATTAGGGTATTTCCTGCAATCACAGGACCACTCCAGGTAATGCGATCTGTATTTTTCTCAGCATTTTCGAATGCGTCTAGCTTATGCGTCCACTTAATCAGACCTTTATTTCGAGTCATACAAATGAGATGTTGATCGGTGGTAATCAAGAAAATAAAATTTCCGGTTACTGCAGGACTTTGTATGCTGCCAATATCACGGCTCCATACTGAAGTGCCGCTGCGTAGATTGAGAGCTGCCATTCGACCACTATGGCTGATAAGAAAGACCATATCACGATCAATAACAGGGCGGGAACGAATATGAGGTAGCGATGAAATGGAGTCGACTTTACCAAAAGAGGCAAGGCTGTCAGACCAAAGTGTATGACCATTTTCAACCCGTAAGGCATAAATTTCCCCTGAGGTATAAGGAACCACGACAACATCACTCGAGAC
>JACVCA010000121.1 GCA_016742295.1 Alphaproteobacteria bacterium
CAACCTTACCTTATAGCCTTCAGTATAACCTATCGTGAGCATTCTTTACATAATATCCTTGCAATTGCTAGATCCTGCTGGTATATCAACCAAGATTCTGTCAGTATAATTACAGAAAGAGATGGCCCGGCTAAGGGAAATCCCCTGGGCATGCCTCGTCATCAAATGTTTATTTTGAACTTAAGGAGAAGAAAATGCCCAAATTGAAGACAAAAAGCAGTGTCAAAAAGCGTTTTAGCATGACTGCAACTGGAAAAGTTGTCCGCAGTTTTGCAGGTAAACAACATAACATGCGCAAGCGGCCGAATAAAATGTTGCGACAAGCGCGAGGGACAACCATCATGTCCGAATCAGATGCGCGTGCGATTCGCCGCTTTATGCCCTATGGTTAAGGAGTTAAGAAAATGGCACGTGTAAAACGCGGAGTTACAGCCCACGCCCGGCATAAAAAAATTATCAAGCAAGCAAAAGGCTATTATGGGCGTTCAAAAAATTGTTATCGTATTGCGCTTGAACGCCTTGAAAAGGGGTTGCGTTATGCTTATAGAGATCGGAAAAATCGTAAGCGCGATTTTAGAGGCCTCTGGATTCAACGTATCAATGCAGCAGCACGCGAGCATGGGCTTACCTATTCAGTATTTATGAATGGTCTTCATAAAGCTGGCATTGAGGTCAATCGTAAGATGCTCGCAGATCTTGCAGTGACACAGCCTTCTTCATTTAAAGCTTTGGTTGATCGTGCACAAACCACACTCGCAAAAGTTTAAATAACAATTATAAAAAGGCTGTTGTCTCTAGGATGATAGCCTTTTTATCTTTTTAAATATGGCTTTCATCTTTATTCGGAAGATCTCCTAAGGAAACCTCTCCTCAATTTAAGCTATTATTTTAAACTTTACTGACGAGCATACAGTAATTATTTCCAATCATTGAGACAAACTGAAGTTTAGGAAGCATGGATCAAATTCTTCCTTAGCAGAACAGGCTACAGAGACATCCAGGTCTATCTTTGCTTTGTTCAGCAAACCCCATTCTATAATTGTGACCCCAAATAATAATCCAGGATCACTTTTATTACTTTGAAAATTTTCAAATATTTACCATATTATCCTTTGCAACTTCTGCCCAAAAGATTTGCTTATGAAAAATAACTTTCCATTTTAAACAAAGCAACAAGATAATTTAAATTTATTAGCTGTCTTTGCTGTAGATAAGCTCCTTAGGGGTAGAACACAAAGCCCAAATTATTCACGGGATTGTTTTGAGTTTTTTTGCTATAGGTTTGGGAATAAATGTTTTAAACGTGAAAGAGTAATGAAAAACTTATCGATCTTAAGAGAACAGACTTTAAAGGCAATTGAAGATGCTGCAGATTTGACAGTACTCGAAGCCATTCGTGTAAATGCTCTTGGTAAGCAGGGTGAAATTTCGCTGCTTATGAAGAAGTTGGGTACGCTTGATCCTCAAGAACGCCGAGAACAGGGTCAACATCTCAACGAATTACGCATCTTGGTGACTGAGTCGCTTGGAAGGCGTAAGTCTATCCTTGAAAATCAATCCCTTGAGGAACGCCTTGCAACTGAAAAAATTGATGTGACCTTACCCCAGTGTCCGCAACCTCTAGGAACGATACATCCATTAAGCCAAGTGATGTATGAAGTCATTCAGATTTTTAAAAAGCTAGGATTTGCTGTTGCTGAAGGACCTAATATTGAGGATGATGAGCATAATTTTACAGCGTTAAATGTACCTTTAGATCATCCTGCCCGCCTTGAACAAGATACGTTTTACCTTCCTCAGAGTCCTAATGGTATAACTATGCTTTTGAGAACTCAAACTTCACCAGTTCAAATTCGTACTTTGAAAACAAACAAGCCGCCAATTCGTATCATTGTACCGGGCAGAGTTTTCCGAAGTGACTCGGATGCAACACACACTCCTAACTTTCATCAAATGGAAGGCTTATTAATCGATAAAGATATCCATATGGGTCATTTGAAAGGATGCTTGATTACATTTTGTAAGGAATTTTTTGGCATGGATGATCTGCCTGTGCGTTTTCGCCCTGCTTTTTTTCCTTTTACGGAACCCTCAGTTGAAATTGATATTGGTTGCAAGCGCACGGGTCAAGATATGAAGATTGGAAAAGGGACGGATTGGCTTGAAATCCTAGGTGCGGGAATGGTGCATCCGAATGTATTTCGTAACTGCGGGCTTGATCCAGAAGAGCACCAGGGATTTGCATTTGGTATGGGGCTCGAGAGATTGGCTATGCTGAAGTATGGAATGCCGGATTTACGGGCGTTTTACGAATGTGATATCCGCTGGTTACGTCATTATGGTTTTTCGGTTTTTGATGCTTTAAGCGAGGAGATCTTGCGATGAAAATGAGCCTCTCCTGGTTAAAAGACTATCTTGAAACTGAAGCTAGTTTAGAAGAGATAGCGTTACGTTTAACGATGTTGGGTTTAGTGGTCGATGATATCCATGAGGCTAGAAAAGACTTAGAAGCATTTTCTATTGTCGAAATTATAGAAGCCTTACCTCACCCGAATGCCCATCGTTTGCAAGTCTGTAAAGTAAATATAGGATCTAAGATCTTGCAAATTGTCTGTGGTGCGCCAAACGCCCGTGTGGGACTCAAAACAGTATTGGCCCCCATCGGCAGTCAAATTCCAGCCACAAAGCTTACGTTAAAACCAATCCAAATTCGTGGGATCGATAGCCAAGGAATGTTATGTTCTGCAAAAGAATTAAATTTGGAAGGGGACGCAGAGGGTATTATTGAAGTCCCTGATGATGCTATGGTTGGTAAGAGCTATGCCGCATATATAGGGCTAGATGATCCGGTACTTGACATTGAAATCACTCCTAACCGAGGAGATTGTTTAGGTGCTTACGGCTTAGCTAGAGATCTAGCTGCAGCTGGGGTAGGTACTTTGAAGCCGCTTAAAATTCCAAAAATTGTGGATCAAGGACCATCAATTCTCAAGGTCAGAATTTCACCAGAGGCTCAGAAATCTTGTCCATTTTTTGCAGGCCGCGTAATTCAAGGGGTTCAAAATAAACCGAGCCCCGCCTGGCTCCAGCAAAGATTGCGCACAATTGGTTTACGTCCCATCTCAGCTCTTGTCGATATTACTAATTACTTGGCTTATGATCTTGGTAGGCCAATGCATGTGTTTGATGCGGATAAAATCTCTGTTGACCTTCAGGTGCGTTTTTCTAAAACTGGCGAGATTCTTAAGGGGCTTGATGGTAAAACCTATACGCTCGACCATGACATGACAGTGGTTGCTGATCAAAATGGACCGCTTGCTATTGCGGGTATTATAGGGGGAGAATCTTCTAGCTGTACAGAAGCTACAACTAACGTCTTTATTGAATCTGCGCTTTTTGAGCCGGTTGCGGTTGCCTCAACCGGTCGCAGGCTTAATATTATTACAGATTCTCGCTATCGTTTTGAACGTGGCGTAGATGCAGATTTGATCATACCCGCGATTGAGATTGTGACTCAATTTATTATTGAACATTGCGGAGGTATTCCAGGTGAGATTATAACAGCTGGTATATTGCCTTCTGAAAAGGAGACTATCAGTTTTAACCCTCATAAAGTTAAGACGATAGGAGGGGTGCAGCTTTCAAATCAACATATTGAAATAATACTAAAAAACTTAGGGTTTACTATTGAACAAGCTTCAGACGCATGGCGTATTACTGTGCCGTCTTGGCGTCAAGATGTGGCTCTCGAAGCTGATTTAATTGAAGAGCTCGTGCGTGTGCATGGGTATGATAACATTCCCGTGGTGCCACTTCCCTTACCTCAATATACAAATCCCTTTAGAGGTAAAGCAGGGCAAGATTTAAGACAAAAGCGCGCCTGGATTGCAAGGCGTTGTCTGGCATCACGAGGCTTAAATGAGGCTCTAACCTGGTCTTTTGTAACCCATGATAATGCGCAACTTTTTGGTGGCGGAGATCCTGCCCTCAAGTTAACTAATCCCATTAGCACCGATCTATCCGATATGCGGCCCTCCCTTTTGAGTAATCTAATTGCAGCTTGTCAACGCAATCACAATCGCGGGTATCCTCACGAAGCTCTTTTTGAAGTTGGATCTCAGTTTCATAGTATTCATCCTGAAGGTGAGAAAATTGTGGTGACAGGTGTACGCATGGGTGATGCAACACCAAGACATTGGTTACAGAAGCAAAGACCTGTAGACTCTTTTGATGTAAAGGCTGATTCCATGGCTGTGCTTGAAGCTTTTGGCATAGATAGGGAAACATTACAGATTACGGCTTCAGCACCAGGCTGGTATCATCCAGGCAGGTCCGGGGCAATTTTATTAGGACCGAAAACAGTTCTTGCCTATTTTGGAGAAATTCACCCGCAGGTTTTAGCACAGATGGATGTCCAAGATGCTATAGTTGGTTTTGAGCTTTTTCTCGATGCAGTGCCATCTTTGAGGCCAAAAAATAAGCCTCTTAAAATTTCACCTTATCAGCCCACGGAACGTGATTTTGCGTTTGTGGTGAATCAAGAGGTGACGGCAGGACAGCTCATTTCTGCTGTGCGCAAGGCTGATCGTGAACTTATTAAAGATGTAGTTGTCTTTGATGTGTACCAAGGAAAAGGTGTGGAAGAAGGTAAAAAATCCATAGCTTTATCGGTGCGTTTTGAGCCGCAGGAGGCGACCTTGACAGACGCGCAGATTACCGCACTATTTGATGCAATTGTAGAAAACGTAAAACTTACAACCGGCGGTGAACTTAGGTCATGACTATACCCATTTCTCAAATTCGTAATTTTGCAATTATCGCACATATTGATCATGGTAAATCAA
>JACVCA010000122.1 GCA_016742295.1 Alphaproteobacteria bacterium
GGTTGCAAGTATTGAGCATAGGCATGGAAGAGAGTATTTATCGCCCTACAGTAATTATGCAGGCTTTGAGAAGCAACCTCTTGTCTGTGCCCCAGGAAGTCGGATCCTTGCAGCTGCGTCAGGTAACCGCCATGATCTTCGTGATGGAACCTCTTTTTCAGCTCCTCAGGTTACAGGGCTTCTTGCACTTTTAATGGAAGAGTTTCCTTATTATCCGCCTGAATGGTATATAGCTCTGGTGAAAGATGCTGCCCGTAAATGGGATAGTAAAGGGCCCCTGCAAATTGATCAACGCTGTGGCTATGGAATCATCGATGCAAAAGCTGCCATTCTTCTGGGCCGCCGTAGACAAAAAAATCGTTCAACTCTGTTTTTAAAATCTTTTATGAAAAGCTTTTGGCGAGATACTTTTATAATTCAAAAAAAGGATTATTCTCAACCTCAGGCCCTGAAGTCTAATCTCCTCCAAGCTCTCTTTCAAGAGAGGGATGGATCAAAAGTATTACTGCCTTATTTTGAAGATCAGCTTGAAAATAAAATACTTAAAACTCAACTTATGCCTAGCTTTTAATTTTAAACATTGGGTCAATAAGGTGAGTTGAATCATCGTAACTATTGATATAAAGAGCTTGTTTTTGAAACTGGTTACGGAACCATGTGCTTTGCCTTTTGATATATTGATGAGTATGCGTTTCAATCTGGTAGGTTGCTTCTTCTAAAGACAATCTTCCTGCTAAGTAATTACGAAGCTCCGGAACTCCCAAAGCTTTCATCACAGGGAGTTGTGAGTTATACTTCAGCGTTTCCAGTATGCTAACCTCTTCGATTGCTCCCCTCTTTAGCATAGTCCTTAGTCTTAAATTAGCCTGTTGCTTCACAAGTTCCCGAGGAGGCTCTAAAACAATTATTTGACAGTCAAGGTGTGAGATGGCTTGAGTCTCTCGTTTCTCCTGCCAAATGGCCAGAGATATCTTGGTGCTTTTGATCACTTCAAAGGCACGTACGAGCCGTTGTTGATCGGTGGCGTGCAAACGACTTGCCATTACAGGGTCGTAAGTTTGAAGCTGACGATGAAATTTTATTCCTCCTAACTCTTGATATAACTCCCTAGCTTCTGCACGAATGAGAGGATCTATAGGGGGAATTTCAGATAATCCCTGGGTAAGGGACCTTAAATAGAGGCCGCTCCCTCCTACGATGATAGGGACTCTATTTTCCTGGCTACAGGATTCAATTTCTTTAAGAGCAAATGTTTGCCAACGTCCAACGGAGCAGACATCATCGCCTATGAGCTGGCCATAGAGCTTGTGGGGAACTGTGTCTTGCTCTTCAAGGCTGGGCTGAGACGTTAAAATTGGCAGCTCTTTATAAACCTGCATGCTATCGCCATTAATAATCGTTGCAGGAAAGCGACGTGCTAACTGGAGAGCGAGGGCAGATTTACCTGACGCTGTGGGTCCACCAATCAAGAAGACTGAAATTTTAGGTTTAGTTTTTGGCATTAATGGAGTCATTCTTTAAAATGGTGGCAAAAGATATCTTTTCATATAAAATGTAGACATTATTGAAAAGAGGTCAACATGTAATGTCTTATTCACAATCATTGAAAATTTAATTAAAAAAAGTAATAATCCCAATGTATATTTAAATAAGGAAAGAATTATGACACCTCATTTAACGCAAAAAGAAGCCCTTGAAAAGGCTAAAGACTTACGTAAACTTTATAGTCATTTGACTGTCTATGGTTTAGTTAACTTTGCAAGCATTTTAATTTGGCTAATGTCCGGTGGTGGCTATTTTTGGCCTATCTGGATTCTTGTGGGTTGGGGAATCGGTTTGGTCCTTGAAGCTGCAGCCCTAGGACTGCTCCCCCTCATGACTGACGTTTTTCCTTTTCTAAGACCAGATTGGGAAGAAAAAGAGGCCAAGCGTATGATGGGTAACATTGTGGATAAGCCCCAATCCCTGATGTCAACTGAAGTCAAAACAGTTTCAAAGCCCGTCTTGACAAAGAAGCCTGTCGCTAAAAAATCTTCTTCACGCAAGAAATAATCTTTGCTCTATGTTCACATCATGCACACTTATGATGTGAACATAGAGTGCTCATTCTTTCCCCGAGCCCACTATAATGCCGAAGGGTGAAATAAATTGCCCATTGTCGTTACCAAGACTGTGAAATTGATTTGAACTCTTATAAAAGCGAAATATAAGTTGCGTTTATACGCAAACTAAGACTATAGTGCCCTGCAAAAGTGGTATTTCCTCTTTGAAAGTACCAGATGTCTCCTTGCCATTTTATGGCTTTGAAACGTAAGTGTTGTTTCGCAATATCCATAAGGAGAAAACGGATATGAAATTGTATGAAAATATTTTTATTGCCCGTCAAGACTTGTCGACGGCTCAAGTAGAAGCGTTAGCTGCTGCTTTTAACAAGATTGTTTCTGATCAAAAGGGACAGGTCAGTAAGACGGAATATTGTGGTTTGAAGTCACTACAATACCCGATCAAAAAGAATAATAAAGGTCATTATATCTTGATGAACCTGAAGGCGCCCGCTGCTGCAATCAATGAAATGGAACGCAATATGCGTCTTAACGAAGATGTTATACGCTATCTTACAGTGAAAGTTGAAGAGCATCAGGAGGGGCCATCTGCTCTTATGCAGCAAGCTCGCTCGCCGCGTGATTCATACCGAGGGGATCGGGGCGACTATGGTTCTGATTCTGAGCGTTCGAATAGAGAATATCTTGCTGATGAGGAAAATATCAGTTTATTAGCTAGCATGGAAGACGAGGAATAAGACAATGCGAGATTCAAGAGATTTTAGAGACTCTAGGGACTCTAGAGATTCAAAAGATTCAAGAGATTCTAGAGAACCAAGAGATAGAGAAGATTCTTCGGGCAGGCCAAAGCAGCTTTTTAAACGTCGCAAGACCTGTCCTTTTTCCGAGCCTAGGGCACCTAAGATTGACTATAAAGATGTTAGGCTTTTGCAGAGATATACAACTGAACGGGGGCGTCTCATCCCAAGCCGCATTTCATTCGTATCTTGCAAGCATCAAAGAGCGCTTGCTACGGCAATTAAACGCGCACGCTTTTTAGCATTAATGCCATACGTCGTAAAATAAAGCCGAAACATTTAAGATTAGGAGAAGACCATGCAGGTGATACTGCTTGAAAGAATTGAAAAGTTAGGCTTCATCGGCGATTTGGTTGAGGTGAAGCCTGGTTATGCGCGAAACTTTTTATTGCCACAGAAAAAAGCATTGCGTGCAACAAAAGCAAATTTAGAAGTTTTTGAACAGCAAAAAGCTCACCTTGAGGCCAACAACTTAAAGCTTTGCGAAGAAGCTAAGAAAGTGGCACAGAAAATGACAGGCCTTACTTTAGTCATGCTCCGTCAAGCGGGTGATAGTGGGCAGCTTTATGGGTCGGTCACGATGCGGGATATTGCTGAAGGTGTAAGTGCAGAAGGTTTTACAATTAACCGTCAGCAGGTAACTTTGGATCAGCCTATCAAGATCCTTGGCTTGCATAAAGCTCGTATCAAGCTTCATCCCGAGGTTGAGCTTGTGATCACCATTAATGTAGCTAAGTCTGCAGATGAAGCAGCTGCCCAAGCTGCGGGTGAGAAGACTACAGAAGCTGCCCCAAAGGCTGCTTTAGAAGAGGAGGGGGAAACCCCAAAATCTGAGTAGATATAGCAATTTTCTAAAATAGAAAAGTTCATAAGGCGGTCTTTGGGCCGCCTTTATGATTTTAAAGACCTCCGTCTTCTCATTTTCATCTCATACTCTTTACTTCCATAAAAAACCATCCCTTCTAAGAAAAATCTCCGTTATTTGTTTATAAATGGAATATCGCTGATTAGAGCTTCAAACAACTTGACGAATCCTGTAAGCCTGTTTTTAAATTGAAAAGAGCGACCCTTATTTTGAAAAAGATCGCTCTATCAACTCCAGCTTAATGAGCTAAGGCTGGTAATACCGGGTTAAATCCTAGCATAGGAGCTTGAGGCAAGCTCCCAATCACATTAAGTTCTGTACTTGGAGTAAAACTTAATGAGGCTTGACCTGGCGCTGTTCCTAATAGCAATGCTTGCATATAAGGGGATAAAGCAGCTCCTTGTTCTTTAGCATATTCTCTATTGAGATCACCTAGATACCCTTTAAAGCGTTTTACTGTTTTTGCAGTAATAGCTTGCGGATGGTCAAGGGCTTCTTCCATATCTCTTACCAAATCTTTTAGGTTAAAAGCATAACCTTTATCGGTTGTGTCTTCTATAAGCTCATTGCACTTGTTCTTTAAGCTTACTAAAGATGCTGCTTCAGAAGATAAAGGACTTTGTGCGTGATAGGATGACCATAAAGATTTTACCGCCTCATGCCACCTAGTAGGAGAATACCAAGAAACTTGGGGCTTTAAACTAATACTATCTGACGTGCTTGGATATACAGATTGCAAAGAAGAAAAGGAACTTAACTTTTCTTGTATAAATGGAATTTTTTGTATATGCCCTATATTCTTCTGAGTATCTTTTTTCTGTTTTAATTGATAGTTACTTTCAAAAGAAAGGGGTTTAACAAATGTAGGAGCTGCTTCAATTGAAAAACTTTTATTTCCATAAATAACATAACTTGCTCCTGTATTATGGTGGCTCCCATAAGCTCCAACTATAACATCGCTTATGCCATCAACATTTATATCTCCTGCGTAACTTACAGAACCGCCAGTGTGATCATTCTCCTCAGTGCCTCGAATAATAAGACCTTGGCTAGGGTTTAAGAGGGCTAGATTAATCGACCCTACATATCCGCCTTTACGACCATAAAG
>JACVCA010000123.1 GCA_016742295.1 Alphaproteobacteria bacterium
GTTCTTGCTTCGTCACGTTCACCTAATGCTGTATCCCGTTCGGTTCTTGCTTGATCACGTTCACCTAATGCTGTATCCCGTTCAACTTTAACTGCAATAAGTTCAGCTATAATGTCTTGTGTTCGGAGGTAAATATTATTAGAAGGTGGAGCTGGAATAACTAAGCCTTCCAGCTGTGTTATAGCGTCAGGCAAAGAGGTGGTTGCACCATTAATTTTTTCTCTGGTATCATCAATAATACCTTGTAAAGCTTCGGCTCTTGTAAGAAGATCACCATTCCCTCCCAGCTCACCTCTTACATTATTTAGAGCTAAAGAAATTGTGTCAGTATTTACATTTTGGTCAATTAAGGCTTTAAGTTTCTGGCCTCTGATGGTCAAGGAGTCGTCCCCATCCCCAATATTACCTAAAATGGCCAAAAATCCCTCAACATCTAATTGAAGGTCTAAATTGTCTTCCCCATTTTCAAAGCCATCTATTAATTGATCAATCGAACAGTGATGTCTAATCGCAAGTCGCGCAAGCTTCAATTTTCCATTTGAGGAAAAGTTAAGAAGCTTTTCTCTATCTTCCTCGGTAGAGCTTGCTTTTAAAGTATGGCTAAATAATAAGGCAATAGTAATAAAGGCTAAGTTTTTGAATAATAAAATTTTCACAGTGTCCCCCCCCTTTTTATCTCTTCACATAGATGAATTCTCTAATTTCATCTAAGCTTTTAGAAGATTATTTATATATTGCCACTCTGTACATTAATTCAAACTTCTTCGTATACTGTGTCAAAAGGAAAGTCAAGCTGTTGCAAAGGTAGAAGTTTAAGTACAATACTACCTTTTTGGAATAGCTTTATATTTTGCCTTAAAATAACAAATAGCCATCTTCGTTAACCTTCTGAAGTAAACCTTTAAACTTTTCATTGGTTAGGTTCAAATGAAGATGGTTCCTTTTCTATTTTTATATCTTGGGCTATTTTAATGACTGATTAATACATCTCTTCTGCTACCTTTTGAGGGATATTTCCATGTATAATAAAAGAAAAAGGGTGTATATACTTTTCAAAAATTTATATACTTTAAAAAAATCTTTAAAAACATGTAGAAGAAGGAAAGCCCATTGAATGATTCAAATAGACTAGTTAAAAAAAATCCTATTCGTTTGCCCTACTTTGATTGGGATAAGGCTAAATATTTTTATTATGTTGCAAAGTTAGGTAGTCTTTCAGAAACGGGAAAATTTTTAAATATATCCCAACCCAGTTTAAGCCGAAAAATAAGCATTTTAGAAGATCATTTGAAGTGTAAGCTGTTTACGCGTACCCCCAAAGGTCTTGATCTTACACGTAAAGGTGAAGAGCTATTTGGAATCATTGAACAAACATTCTTAATGTTAAAAGGATTTACATATAACGCTATGGTGACCGCTGATAATGGTCAAAAACGCAAGATTAGAATTGCTACTACCCATGCCATGGCTGCTTATATTTTTAATGATCTTATTCATGATTATAGTAAATTTCATACTGGACTTGTCTTCGAGTTAATAGGTGAAGATCACTTACTCGATGTACTTTTGAACGATGTCGATATTACTATCCATGGTATTGATGAAAGTATTAAAAATTCATCAATTTTATTAAATAGCTCAGGTATACAGAAAGAGTATTTATTTAGTACACAAAAAAGATTATATGCTAGCGTCCAATATTTAGAAGAATGTGGAGAGCCTCAAACTGTAGAAGAGTTATGTAATCATCGCCTTATTGCATTCAGTCATCCTGAACGACACCCTTACGCAGATGTGAATTGGATTTTAAAATTAGGTATGCCAGAAGGAAAAATGCATGATCCTGTTTTTACTTCAAATTCCGTTGAATGTATGATTGGGGCTGCTAAAAAAGGCGTAGGTATTGTTGGTAGTTATCCAGAAATGAAAATTATTAAGGAATCTAAGCTAAAAAATATAATGCCGGAAGTTAAAGACAAAGGAATAAAGGATTATATTATTTATCCGGATTACCTAAAAAACGATCAGGATATTATTGAATTTAAAAATTATTTAAAAATAAATTTAACTAAATAAGCTTATTTGGTTAAACTACAATATGACTGTTATAGGAAATAAGATATATTACGTTAAAGTTTTTGGCGTTCAAATCTTAGTGGGTTATTCCAACCTGTTAGCCATATTGCCAAGTTCTAGTTGATTGAAATTTAACATTTTTAATTGCCATGATGTCCTCCATAGAAATTGTTCGGTTTGGTTAAATTAGGTTGTGATTAATAAATAATCAATACCCTAAGCACTTTTAGTATTTAGAATTTGACTAAAATTTTAGGAATTCGTCAAGTCTTTTTTCCATTTGATCTAAGAAGTGAAGTTTTAGCTCAAAAACTGCAAGTGTGAGTTGTAGGTGATCCCTAGTTTGAGGAGCTAAGCGTTGTGCAAATATGAGAGCATATCACAATGGCGGTGTTCTTGGTTAATTTTATAGTGCAAATCATAGCCGCGTGCTGCATGAGGCTTTGAAGAATGTTTTACAATCCTTGATATAGGGTCTTCTCCTTCATAATAGGCTGCTTCAAACAAATTAATCATCGCTGAAAAAGCAAGGGGAGAAATGACCGCTATCCGACCGTGTGAGGCTAGTAACCATTTTGTTGCAGGACCTACCTGGAAATCTTCTTTGTTTAAACTCAGGTCCTCAAACACTTGTTCCATAAATTTATGATGTGGATACGAGAAGCTGAAATTGATTATTCAACTTTATGCGGTAAATTTTTCCTAATCTTCCGCAATTCTTTGGCATGCAATAATAGCCTTGATGCTATTAAGCTCTCTAATATCAGAATAAAAACTTCTTATTTAGAAATATGCCAATTCGTAAATAAACTTTACTTTTTTAAAGAGCAATATTAGGATGATTAAAATCAATAATTACGGGAAGGCTAAAATGAAACTGTCTGTTCTTATCGCTTTTGGATTATCATGCTTTTCTTGCATCAGTATATGCCCTTCAATCGTTTCAGCAAGTGAGATGGGACTTATTGAAGAACGATCAGGTAGGTCAGCTCTTTTCCGACCTGTAAATCCAGAAGAATTGCTGCGACTCGCAAACAGAGACAGGCTTCGGAAAATACCGATACAGCAGGTTGAAACAGCCGCAGAATTGGATAACATAATCTCCAATTTTAAAGCAGCGGCAGAAAATGTTATAAATCCTAATGATAATTCACTTATTGATCCCCGTAAACGCACCTGGACTGGCGTATCAAGTGCTTCTCAGCTGACGAGAGGCCCACGTGGTGGATCATTAATTTTATCTTCACGTGTTATAAATAATACTCAACAGGAAGACTGCATTAAAAAAGAGCCTCCACAAGAAGACCGCATTAAAAATAATCCTCCTCAAGAAGAACTTGACCAAGAAAGCCCTGAAACTCAATTCAATCTTGGAAACCGTTATTTTTTTGGTAAGGGAATTCCTGAAGATAAGAAAGAAGGCATAGAGTGTTGGAAAAAAGCCGCTGAAAAGAATCATACTGAAGCTCAGTTTAGGGTTGCAGTCTGCTATGAAATAGGGGATGGAGTGCCGATGGATGAACTAAAAGCCAGAGAATTGTTTGAAAAGGCCGCTGCAGAAGGACATGGCTATGCTCAATTTAAGCTTGGGGTTTTTTATGATTTTGGCAAGGGTGGGCTAGACCAGCTTGATATGAGTGTGCGTAAGACTATAGCCGCAGATTACTATAAAAGGGCTGCTCATCAAGGCCATCCTAAAGCCCAATTTAATCTTGCAATCTCTTACTATGATGGTGAAGGAATTGAGCAAGATAAGGAAAAGGCTATTAAATGGTGTAAGAGGGCTGCTAAGAATAATTATAATCGCGCCCAATATGCCCTAGGGCTTTCTCATGATACAGGAAGGGGAATTCTCTTTGATGATACAGGAAGAGGAATTATTGGAAATAAAATAAATAAGGAAAAAGCCGTCGAATATTATCGAAAGGCTGCTGAAACTAACCATCGTAAGGCTCAATTCAAACTTGGAAAGTGTTATTATTTTGGAGAGGGAGTGGGTCAAGATAAGAAAGAAGCCGTAAGATGGTATAAAAAGGCCGTTAAAGAAAACTACGCTAAAGCTCAGGCTGAACTTGGAAACTGTTATTATTTTGGTGAGGGAGTCGAAAAGGATAAGATAGAAGCCGTAAGATGGTACAAATTGGCTGCAGAAAATAACAACTCTAAGGCTCAATTCATGCTTTCTCTCTGTTATGAGCGGGGAGAAGGAGTTGAGATAAATAAAGAAATAGCCCGGGAATGGTGCGAAAAGGCTGCGCGGCTAGGTCATCAAAAAGCAGTGAGTCACTTATTAAAAATGTAGTGTGCTGTTGAGATTATCAGCCATGCTCTATAGAGTTACCCCCCAATGCTAGCTTAAGAGATACTGCCCAAACCTTAAGCTATAGAGAGGTTGATATCAATGCTGAAAATCGTATTGAAGTGCCTTATCAATCTACAATCTTACGGAAAAAGCAGGCGCGCTGCTTAAAAAAAATCCTCCTCAAGTTCACTTATTCTTTTCAGTTTTAAGAAGGGTTTATCCTTAACCAAACAGTACCTCATTACCCTTATCCTAAGGAGCTTAAAGTAACTGATGCTCAAAAATTGGGGACATTTAACTAAAGAATGATAGTAGGGGGTTAATGAGCTCATCAAGAGTTCCAGGCGTTTGAATGTGGTGAAAAAGAAGGAGAGAGGATTCAACCATCTCAATGCTTCTTGAAGTAACCTTAGA